>CAZFBP010000087.1:0-11176 GCA_964517255.1 uncultured Chryseobacterium sp. | reverse complement strand
CGCCTCGGCGACGCACGTTGCTGCTGACGTGTGGATTGGCCGTGATGGCCGTGGGCGCCTTCCTCTTCATCCCTGCGGCCAACGCGCGCTCGGCGGGGATCTTCCTCACGGGCTTCTTCACTATCGGCACCGGCCTGGCGCTGCTGCAGACGGCGAGCAATCCGTACGTCACGGTGATCGGCCCGATCGAGAGCGCGGCGAAGCGCATCAGCATCATGGGCATCTGCAACAAGGTGGGCGGCATCGTGGCGCCCTTCATCCTGGGCGCGCTGATCCTGGTGGATGTCGATCAGCTCAAGGCCGACCTGCTCAACGTGGACGGTGAAGCGCGCGCGGCGCTGCTCGATGCCCGCGCGCAGCTGGTGATCATGCCGTACGCCGTGCTCGGCGCGGCGCTGCTCGTGGCCGCCGTTCTCATCCGCCTTTCGCCGTTGCCACCGCTGCAGGAAGAGCAGGAGGCTGCCAGTTCGCAACGCGCGTCGGCGTTGGATTATCCGCAATTGCTGCTGGGCGTGGCGGCGCTCTTCGTGTACGTGTGGGCCGAAGTGCTCGCGGGAGACAGCATCGCGGTGTACGCTGAGCGTCTGGGCACCCCGCTCGATACCGCCAAGACCCTCACCAGCGCCACGCTCATGGCCATGCTGGCAGGGTACATGATCGGCATCTTGCTGATTCCGCGCCTGCTCAACCAGCGCTGGGCCCTGGCGCTCTCGGCCGCAACGGCCCTGGTCACCGTGGCTGGCGTGCTGCTGGTGAATCCCGTGAGCACGGCGCGCTTCCCCCTGCTCGATCTGGGCACCTTCGCGGTACGGTGGACCGACTTGCCCATCACCGTGTTCCTGGTAGCGGCGCTTGGTCTCGGCAACGCCCTCATGTGGCCCGCCATCTGGCCCTTGGCGGTGGACGGCATCGGCTCCGCGCTGAAGACCGGCTCGGCCTTGCTCATCATGGCCATCTTGGGCGGCGCCTTGGCCATGCCGGTGTGGACGGCCATGTCGGCCGAGGCAACGGTGGAGGCGTCGCAGCGGGCGTATGGGCTGCTGGTTCCATTCTACCTCTTCATCGGCTGGTACGCCCTGCGCGGGTCACGCCTGCGCCGCAGCCTCTAGAGCGCATCTCAAGAATGCGCTTCGGGCTCCGCGAGGGTCTTTCGCGCCCATGCGTCGTTGCCGAAGCCCTCACCGAGTACCCGACTATGCTCGGGTTCGACGCCTCGCCTGAACGCGAAATCCCGCTCGCTCGCTGCCAAAAGCAATTTTGAGATGCGCTCTAGGCCAATCGTGTTGAAAACTGCCATCGGCCCGCCCCAAGGTGCGTAATGGGCGCTTCTACCTTCGGCCCTGCCTGCGGGATGCAGGCTCCGCAACCCCCATCCATGTCACGAATGGTTCACCTCCGCCTTCCAGCACTCGTGCCGGGAATGGCCCTGCTGCTGCTCGCCTCCTGCGGCGGCAACGATCAAGGCCAGACCTCTGGCGCTGACACCCTCACGGTCCCCGATAACGCCAAGGAATCCGAGATCATCGGCATGGGCGGCCGCTTCTTCAGCGTGCCTTCGCCCATGCAGGCGGCCATGGCCATCAAGGATGCCGGCCTGAAGTACCAGAAGGATCTGGCCATCCCGCTGGAGAAGGGCGATGCGGCCACCGCGCGCATGTCGCTGGCCCTCATGCTCGGGGCCTACGGCGCCGACATGAGCTACGCCACAGTCCACAAGGACGCCCAACGGGCACTGGCCACCTTGGAGAGCATCGAGCGGCTGGGCGCCAAGCTGGAGCTGAGCAACGCCTTCGACAAGGCGCTGGTGGAGCGCTTCAAGGCGAACATGGGCAGCGAGGACAGCCTGATGCGCTTCAGCGGCATGGCCTTCCGCGCGGCCGATCAGTACCTGAAGAGCAACGACGCCATGGACGTGAGCGCGTGGATGCTGGCCGGCGGATGGGTGGAGGGCATGCACCTCACCCTGGCCGACCCCGCCGCGGCGAAGAACGCCAAGCTGGTAGCCCGCATCGGCGAGCAGAAGGGCACCCTCGATGGCCTGCTGGCTCTGGTGGATGGAAGCAACGCCGAAGGCCAGAGCAACGCGCTGTTGATCGGCCTGAAGGAGCTGCGCAGCGCCATGGAGGCCGTGAAGACCACCTACGTGTACGAGCCGCCGGTGACCGACGCGGCCAAGAAGACCACCTACATCAACAGCAAGAGCACGGCGGAAGTGAGCCCTGAGCAGCTCGCCGCCATCGCCGCCAAGGTGGCCGCCTTGCGCAACCTGATCCTCTCCTGAACATGACCCGCACCCTTACCGCACTCCTCTTCGTGGCCGTGGCCGGCACCGCTTCGGCGCAGGGCATCTGCCAGGGCATCGCCAGCCGTTGCGAGAAGCACATCACCACCAGCTACATCCCCGACGGCCAGTTCTACCGCGCGCTGCTCCAGGGCGATGAGATCGCCGAATTCAACCTCACCCTGTTCGGCGGCACCACTTACCGCGTGGCGGCCTGCAGCGGCGAGACCGATGGCAACCTCGTCTTCAGCGTGTACGATACCAGCAAGGAGCGCAACCTGCTCTTCACCAACAAGGACCACGTGAACGCGCCCTACTGGGACCTGGCCATCGCCAGCACCCTGGATGTGGTGGTGGAAGCGGCATTGGACCCGAGCAAGGCCGGCAGCGGCTGCGCCGTGATGCTGATCGGCTTCAAGCGATAGGGCTGTTCCGCCCGGAACTTTTCGGCGCCCCTCCCGTTGAGAGGGGCGCTCTTTTTGGGACCTGTGCCGGGATCCCGGGGGCGGCATGTGCATGAGCGAGAAGATCCTGAAGGCCCTGCTGCAGTTGTTCGCCATCATCGCCAAGGGCGAGGGGGTGGGCCTGGGCGAGCGCCCGCTGAACGCGGCCATCCTGGAGCGCTTCCTCCGCAAGCAGTTCAGCCCGGAGACGGCAGGCGCCCACATGGCGCGCTATCAGGCCTTCGTGCAATCGTTTCATGGCACGGCCGCAGGCCGCACCGCGCGCAAGCGCACCTCGCTCAACTCGGTGAAGGTGCTTCGCATTTGCACCGAGGTGAACCAGGAGCTCAACCAGCGGCAGAAGTTCATCGTGCTGCTGCACCTGCTGGAGTTCATCCATGCCGATGGCGAGGTGACCTTGCAGGAGGATGAGTTCGTGAGCATCGTGGCCGAGACCTTCAACATCGCCCAAGCCGATTTCGCCCGCTGCCGCGCATTCGTCTGCGCCGAGGAGGCCCAGCGACTCGATGCCGAGCAGATGCTCTACATCAACGGAGCGCCCGCGGCGGGCCTGATGTCCGCCAAGCACCTGCACGCCCACGGACTCGAGGGCGAGGTGCGCGTGCTGCATGTGCCCAGCGTGCAGCTCTACGTGATGCGCTACGCCGGCAGCGACGACCTGCTCTTGAACGGCCAGCGCGTTGGCGCCGGTGGCCACTACGTGCTGGACAACGGCAGCAGCGTGCGCCCGCCCAGCGGCGTGCCCATCTATTACAGTGACATCCTGCAGGCCTTCATGGCCAAGGACGACCGCCCGCGCATCGTGTTCCGTGCCGATGCCATCGAGTACGCCTTCCCCAATGGCCGCATCGGCCTGCATCAGTTGCACCTGGCCGAGACCAGCGGCAAGCTGATCGGCATCATGGGCGGCAGCGGCAGCGGCAAGAGCACCCTGCTCAACCTGCTCAACGGCAACTTGGTGCCCACCAAGGGCCGTGTCACCATCAACGGCATCGACGTTCATCGCGAGCGCGACCGCATCCGCGGGGTGATCGGCCATGTGAGCCAGGACGACCTGCTGATCGAGGAACTCACCGTCTTCCAGAACCTCTTCTTCAACGCCAAGCTCAGCTTCGGCGACCAGAACGATGAGCAGGTGGCCGATCGCACCCTGCGCATGCTCCACACCCTGGGCCTCTATGAGACCAAGGACCTCAAGGTGGGAAGCCCCTTGGAGAAGACCATCAGCGGCGGGCAGCGCAAGCGCCTCAACATCGCCCTGGAGCTGATCCGCGAGCCCAGCGTGCTCTTCGTGGACGAGCCTACCAGCGGCCTGAGCTCGCGTGATAGCGAGAACATCATGGACCTGCTGAAGGAGCTCGCCCTGAAAGGCCGCGTGGTCTTCGTGGTGATCCACCAGCCCAGCTCAGACATCTTCAAGCTCTTCGACCGCCTGCTGCTCATGGATCAGGAGGGGCACCCTGTCTATTACGGCGACCCCGTCGATGCCGTGGTGTACTTCAAGCGCGTCACGGGCCAGGTGGACAGCGACCAGGGCCAATGCGTGGCCTGCGGCAACGTGAACCCGGAGCAGATCTTCAACATCCTGGAGGCGCGCCTGGTGGACCAGTTCGGCACCGAGACCGACCAGCGCCGCATCGGGCCGGACGCCTGGAACGAGGTGTTCCGCGCGCAGATGGAAGTGCGCGTGGCCCGAGTGCCCGATGAGACCGCGGTGCCCGCGAGCACCTTTGCCATCCCCGACCGTTTCCGCCAGCTCAAGGTTTATTTCCAGCGCGACCTGCTGAGCAAATTGGCCAACCGCCAGTACGTGCTCATCAACCTGCTCGAAGCGCCCGTGCTCGCGCTCTTCATGTCGTTCTTCCTGCGCTACTCGGCCAGCGGCGATTACGTCTATCGCGCCAACGAGAACCTGCCGCAGTACCTCTTCATCGCGGTGATCGTGGCGCTCTTCCTGGGCCTCACCGTGAGCGCCGAGGAGATTCTGCGCGACCGGCGCATCCTTGCGCGCGAGAAATTCCTCGACCTCAGCTGGCTCAGCTACCTGGCCAGCAAGCTCAGCATCTTATTCCTGATCTCCGCCCTGCAGACCGGCCTCTTCGTGCTGGTGGCCAACGCCGTGCTCGGCATCGCATCACTGGGCTGGGCGCATTGGCTGGTGCTCTTCAGCACCAGTTGCTTCGCGAACGCGCTCGGCCTCAACGTGAGCGCCACCTTCAAGAGCGCCAAGGTGATCTACATCCTCATCCCGGTGCTGATCATCCCGCAACTGCTCTTCAGCGGCATCATCGTGAAGTTCGATAAGCTGCACCCGGTGTTCGCATCGGAGAAGAGCGTGCCCTGGATCGGGAACGTGATGGCCAGCCGCTGGGCCTACGAGGCGCTGGCCGTCACCCAGTTCAAGGAGAACCCCTACGAGCGCGAATTCTACGCCTTCGACCAGCGCATGAAGACGGCCAACTGGAAGAAGGACCTCTGGATCGGCGAGCTGCGCCACCGCGTGGACGACCTGCGCATGGAGCTGGACCGGCCTACGCCCGACGGCGCCCGCATGGAGGCGCACCTTCTCCTGCTGCGCGAGGAGCTGGCTCGCGAGCAGCGCGCGCTCGCCGGCTTCCGACCCCCGGTGATCGGCGCCCGCGCGCCGGAGACCACGACAGCTATGCTCGACAGCATCAACGCATCGCTCGACCTGCTCACGCGGCATTACCGCGCGGCGTACAAGGAGGCCGAGCGCGGCAAGGAGCGACGCATCGCGGAGCTCACCGCCACCGATGAGGGGCGCGCGGCCTACTTCGAACTGCTCGACCGCTACCGCAACGATGGCCTGGCGGACATCGTGACCAACAAGAACGACCTGCGCATGATCGTCGAGAGCGATGGCGAGCTGGTCCGCAAGAGCGATCCGGTTTATCTGGAACCGCGCGTGGGCGGCCTGCTCTCGGCGCACTTCTACGCGCCGGCCAAGAACCTGGCGGGCATGCGCCTGAGCACCCTTGCAGGCAATGCGATCATGCTCTGGATCATGACGGCGCTGCTCTGCGGCGCGCTGCACCTGGAGCTCTTCCCGAAGCTGGGGCGGCTGCTGCCCGACCGGCTGCGCCGCTGAGCGCTACTCGCCACCCACCTCGGCGATCTGGATCATCTTGAAGGGGATGTTGATGATCCCCGAGTAATCCTCGCCCGCTTCCAGCATGTCCTCATCGTCGGCCTCGTAATGCCAGAGCACGGTGACCTCATTGCCGGCCGATCGGATGGGCTCGAGTTTCTTGAACACGTCGAGGATGCACTTGCTGCTGCTCGTGTTGAAATACTCCAGCTGCACGTGCAGGGCGGTCTTGGGGCAGGCGTTGCGGCCGTACTTGTCGATCCAGTCGATCAGCGGCTTGTAGAAATCGATGCTGTTCTCCGGGATGGAGCGGCCCCGCAGCTCCAGCAGGCCGGTGGTATTGTCGAAACGGACATGCGGCGTCTTGGGGCTGCCTTCGAGGATGAGCGGTTCCATGATGTGCGGTGCTAGGTGTTCACGTTCACGTTGAGGCTGAAGAAGGCGCTGTCCTTGTCGTAGGGCACGAAGGCGTACTCGAGCTTGCCTCCGCTTCGCCGGGCGATATCGATCATGCCCAGGCCGCCGCCGCCTGCATCGGAATACTGCCCATCGTTGAGCTTGGCGCGGTACCATTCGCGCAGCGCCTCGGAGTCGAGGGCGTTGATGCGGTCCAGGTGGCCCTTGAGCTGGCCCACCTCGTTGCCGCGCATGAAGTTGCCGGTGAGCACCGAGTAGCCCTTCTCGTTGCGCGCGATCATCACCACGCCGTGCGGCTCCTCGGTGCGCTCCACGCCTTCGGCCGAGACGCGCAGGTGGCCGTTGTGGTGGTAGAGGTTCTGCAGGCATTCCACCACCACGTTGAACACCCGCTTGCGCGCGCGGGCATCGGGCTCGATGCCGTCGAGTTTGCGCTCCACGAGGCCCAGCAGCACGGTGATCAGGTCGGGCGAGAGGCCGCCTTTGAAGGAGAGCATCACACGGTGCTTCTCCAACTCATCGTATAGGTCGTGAACGCGGTCGAGCAGGTCGGCCATGAACGGATCGGGGTTGCCAGACAAAGCAAGGCCTGGGGCGCGGGGCGGCCCTGCCGGGAGTGGCGGGAGTTATCCACGCGCGCCTGTCAACGCGGTCAGGAGCGCCTTCTACTTTCGCCTGCGCGCATGGGCTGGTTCAGGCATTGGTTCGGCACCCCGTACTACAAGCTGCTCTATGGGCACCGCGACGATGCCGAAGCGGCCGCATGGGTCATGGCGATCATGGGGCGTTGGCACTTGCCGGCGGGATCCAGCGTGCTCGACCTGGCATGCGGGCGCGGGCGGCACGCGCGGCACCTGGTGCAGTACGACTTGCGCGTTTCGGGGCTGGACATCTCCACCGAGAGCATCGCGGAGGCGCGTGCAGCGGTGCCCGAGGCGGAATTCCATGTTCACGACATGCGTCAGCCCATGGCCGATGCGCGCTTCGATGCCATCTGCTGCCTGTTCACCAGCCTGGGCTACTTCGACGACCTGGCCGATGACCAGCACGTGCTCGACGCGGTCTCGGCCATGCTTAATCCGGGCGGGCGCTTCGTGCTCGACTTCATGAACACGCCCTTGGTGCTGCGCGAATTGGTGGAGGAGGAGGTGGTGGAGGCGGGCGGCGTCACGTTCCGCATTACGCGGCGCTTGGCAGGTGATGTGCTGGTGAAGCGCATCACGGCCAACGAAGCCGGATGCGAGCACCGGTACGAGGAGCGCGTGCAGGCGCTGCTGCCGGAGCAGATCGAGGCGATGGCCGTGCGCGCCGGACTCGTGATCGAGGACCGTACCGACGGCCCCGAGCCGCAGCCCTTCGACCCGATGCTATCGCAGCGTTTCGTTCTTTGGGCCCGAAAGCCGCACGCATGACCGCTGGAGTCGCCCTGCTCTTCTTCGCCCTGCCCATGGCCGCCGGGATCGCCGTGCGCTCGTTGGGCCCCGACCGCAAATGGCTGCGGCTGCTGCTCTCATTCAGTGGCGCCTTCCTGGTGAGCGTGGTGTTCCTGCACATGCTGCCCGAGCTGTACGAGGCCGAGGGCGCCATGATCGGCGCGTGGGTGCTCGCCGGCTTTCTGCTGCAAGTGGTGCTCGAGTTCTTCAGCGAGGGCATCGAGCACGGCCATATCCACGTGGGTGCGCACGAAGGGGGCGCCTGCGCGCTGCCATGGGCCACGCTAGCGAGCCTCTGCCTTCATTCGTTCACGGAAGGCATGCCCTTCGCCGATGAGCGCGTGGCCGGCGACATTCCTTTCCTCGCCGGCGTGGTGCTGCACAAGATTCCCATGGCCATCGCACTGGCCACGGTGCTGCTGCGCTCGGGCGTGCCCAAGGGCTGGAGCTGGCTCATGCTCGCGCTCTTCGCGCTGGCGGCGCCGCTGGGCATCGGCACGGGCATGCTCGTGGGCGATTGGATGGAGGGCCGTTTCCTGCACAGCATGCTCGGCCTCGCCATCGGGATGCTGTTGCACATCGGCACCACCATCATCTTCGAGAGCGCGCCCGATCACCGATTCAATGCCGCGCGATTCGTGGCGGTGGTGGCCGGGGTGGCACTGGCGGCGCTATCGGTGCATTGAGCCGAACCGGACTTGTGGCGAGAACACGGCCACGCCGCCTCAAGGCCGCGTGCCGCTCCGATGCACGAGGCCGCTCGTGGCTGCAGCGGACGAATTCCTCCTACGCGGCATTGCCGCCGCGGCGCACGAAGAACATCGCGAGCTCGCCCTTGCCCTTGGCCTGCACCCGTCCACGGGGGGAGAAAGCGAATTCTGCATCGCTCTGCACGAGGTCGAAGGTGGCCTCGCTGATGTTCACCTCGCCCACGGCCCCGGCCGATTCCATGTGCGCCGCCGTGTTCACCGTATCGCCCCACACATCGTACTGGAATTTGCTGCTGCCCACGATGCCTGCCACCACGGGACCGGTGTGGATGCCCGCGCGCATGGTGAAGAAGGGCAAGGTCCTCGCGGCGCGCTCGGCCGCCCGCGCGCGCACCCACTCCTGCATCTCGAGCGCGGCGCGCACCGCATCGCGCGCGCTGCGCGGACGAGGCTCAGGAAGGCCGGCGGCGGCCATGTACGCATCGCCGATGGTCTTGATCTTCTCCAGCCCGTGCTGCGCCATGATGGCATCGAAGGCGCTGTAGCAGGCATCGATCTCCTCGACCAGCTCGTGCGCGCTGAGGCGTTCGCTCATGCGGGTGAAGTCGTTGAAGTCCGTGAAGAGGATGCTCACGCCTTCCACATCACGGGCCTTGGCGCGGCCATGCGCCTTGAGCTCTTCGGCGATGGATCGCGGCAGGATGTTGAGCAACAGCTTCTCGCTGCGATCGCGCTCCAGCTGCACCAGGTTGCGCGAGCGCCGCACGTACCGCAGGCGGCTCCAGAGGGCGCCGGCCAGCAGCAGCACGCCGATGGAGCTGAAGAGGAAGACGCGCTTCTCATCGCGCCAACGGCCCAGCCTCTGCTCGTGGGCGATGTCTGCCTGGCGCTGCTGCTCCAGGCGCTTGAGGCTGTCGGCGAGCTGCTCGCGCTCGAACGCGTGGTTCATCTCCAGCCGCAGCAGCCCCTTGGCGCGCTCGCGGCCGAACATGCTGTCGCGCGCGGCGGTGAGCCGCTCGAGCATCGAGAGGGCTTCGCTGTTGCGATTCAGGCGTGCGTTCGCGCGGTAGAGGCAATCGTAGCACTGCTCCTGGATCGGAAGCGCTTCAAGCGGATCCACGAGGCGCAGTGCTTCCTCACAACGGTCGAGTGCCTCATTCAAGTTGCCGGCGCTTAGAAGGATCCGGCCCAGGAACACCAAGGTCTGGCCTGTAAGCGCCGCGTCTCCCTCGGTGCGCACCAGGGCGAGCCCTGCCTCCAGGTAGTGCCGCGCGCTGTCGAGCTGGCCCAGTTTCCCATGGCAAGCCCCAAGGTTGCCGTAGCTGACGCCGATCCAACGGGGCTCTCCAATGGTTTTACGGATCTGCAGGTTGCGGCGGTGGTAGCTCAGCGCGCTGTCAGGTCGGCCCATGTCCTCCAGGAGGCTGCCTAGGTTGCCGTAGAGCATGGCCAGCTCGGCCACCCGTCCTTGCCGCTGGCGGATGGCCAGGCTCTGCGCGTAGAAACGGCCGGCCTCCTTGAAGTTGCGGTCGTAATAGTGCACCGACCCGATGTTGTTGTACACCACGGCCAGGCCTTCCTCATCGCGCAGCCGCTCATAGATGCGGAGCGCTTCATAGAGGTCCTGCTGGGCGCCGTAAAAGTCGCCGAGGCGCTGGCGCACTTCGCTGCGGTGCACGATGACCTTGGCCAAGGCGGAGCTATCGGCCAGCGCGGAAGCCTCGACCCATGCCGCTTCGATATGCAACAATGCCTGCTGGTAGGCGCCTTGGAGCGTGGCGCCTTTGCAGCTGTCCAGGCACGCTTGCAAGCGGCTCGTGACCTGCGCGGGCGCCCAAGGCGCCAACAGGAGCGCGGCAAAGGCCAGCCACAGCGAGGCAGCTCGGCTGAAGGAGGCAGGGACGCTCATTCGCACGTTGGAAATATAGGGGGCCTTGCGGTTCGGGGAATCCTGTTAGCTTTCACCATCCAAACCCCAGACCCATGGCCGATAAAACCGAAAAGACCAGCTACACAAGGCTCATCGTGGGCTGTGCAGCAGCAGCGCTTGTGGGCTTCGCAGCGTGTTACTACTTCGCTTTGCCTGACTGGTGCCCAGACTGCCCAGAATGCCCGGAATGCCCGATCTGCCCGGTGGTTGAGCCGGTCGCGTATTTCGACACGGACGATGTGGACGCGATGTGCAGATTGACCGATGCCACCGGTGTGCGCTTCTACCTGGCTTCGCCGACATCGGGCAGTTTCAGCGCACTGGCCGGGCCATACAAGGCGGATGGCACGCACATCGGGGATGCGAGCGGAGCGCTGAGCTTTGGCCTGTACGAGAAGCTGAGCGGCGATTATGCGGACCTGAAGTCTCTTGACGAGGCTGCTGCGATCGACGCCGTGACGCTGGCCTCCAGCGAGACGAAACCCTGCTGGAGCATCGATGCCTCATGCGGAGTGCTCCGCACCTTGCTCGCCACATCCGACTGCAATGGCCTTGGCCTCGTGGAGCGGAACACCACCGACGGCACCTGGACCTTCGACCTGGTCCCCGTGCAGATCCTCGATGGCCGCGCGACCGTGGTGGGCTTCATCGAGGAAATGGCGGTAGGCGCGCCCTGCCCCATGTACTGCGGGCGGGATGAGAGCGTCTTCCTGCACCGGAGAACGGAGGAATAGCAGCCGCGTGCAGCACGAGTGCGAGCGCCAATGCGCCCTGTCCATCGGAAGGAGCGCATTGTTCAAGGGGGCATGGCGTAATCCGATCCGAGTCGCAT
>CAZFBP010000086.1:0-11224 GCA_964517255.1 uncultured Chryseobacterium sp. | reverse complement strand
CGCATGGGCGCGAAAGACCCTCGCGGAGCCCGAAGGGCATTCTTGAGATGCGCTCGAGTATTTCAATGTGACACGGCGGCGGATGTTGCCTTCCCCTCGCAATGGAGTAACTTTCGTGAATAAAGAACGCCATCCTGGAACCGACAGAGAGCATCGTGCGCAAGGATGAGTTCGTCACCATTGAGGTCTCGCCCTCAGAGCGGATGATCATGCTCAAGTGGACCGGGTACGCTCCGAGCAGGGAGTTCCGCGCAATTCTGGATGAAGCCCAGCAACAGGTGCGTGCCTTGGGCCTTACGCGCTGGCTCGCGGATCTGCGTTTCATGGATGCCATCTTGATGCAGGACGAGCACTGGACCGTGACCGATTGGTATCCTCGCATGGCGACCTCGGGCCTGAAGCGCATGGCCATTCTCACCAGCTCCGACTACTTCAATCGCATGAGCGTGGATCGCATCATCACGGCATCCAATCCCGCCGTGCCGTTCCCGTCCTCGTTCTTCGATGATGCGGAGAAGGCGAGGGCCTGGCTCCTCGCAAGCGGCGGCTGACCTTTCCGCTCCGTTCACGCCTCAGGCGCCGAACGCATGGCGCGCGCGCCAGCACGGCTCATTTCAGATTCTCGAAATAGCCCCGACTGCCGCCCCGGTTGAAGAAGCTGATGAACAACGCGATGTAGCTCAGGTAGAACAACGATTGAATGGCCACCACCAGCTTGCCCGTGCCGGTGACCGGGTAGTACTCGCCGAAGCCGATGGTGCTGGTGACCACGAAACTGAGGTAGATCGCATCCGTCCACGCCGTGAGCGGCTGATTGAAGTACTGCCCGGCCATGTACAGCACGGCGAAGACGAAGACCACTTCGAGGTAATTGATGAAGATCAACAGCTTCGAGCGACGGTAGGAGCGGGGCGAGGGCAGCGCATCACTGGCGAAGATCATGGTGGGGATGTAGAGCAGCGTCTCGGCCATGAGCCACAGATTCAGCGCGACCACCTCCTCGCTTCGCCACCAGCCGTGCCAGAGCACCGCCACCGGGAAGACTGTCTTGAGCAGCACGTACACCTCGGTCGCCAAGTCCTGATGCAAGGGCCCGCCGCGCCAGAACAGCTGCTTCAGGTAAATGCCGGGGAAAAGGAACTGCGAGAGGGCCAGCAGCAGCCGCACGAGCTTCTCCAAGCCCGCGTCCTCCTCGTACGTGTTGTTCCAGATGTGCTGCACATTCTCCCAGCGCCTCTTCAACGTGCTGTGGCGGACCACATCGGGGCCGTGGCCCTTCCCGAAAAGGAGCTTCCTGGCGGTGCGGCGCATCAATTCCGGTTCGGTGTCAAAGGAAAGGCCCGGGAGCCGCTAATGCCCGGATCATCCGCTTCCGCGATCAAAGACTGCTGAACATCTTCAGAACTGCCTTGTTCCTGTCGCAACTTCGCGCTCCTTCCATCACACCCCGAACCACATGGCACACGATCATCCCCACGCCACCCTTGAGGGCGGCCATCCCACCGAAGGCAAATGCCCCGTGATGCACGGCGCCCAGCGCAATCCTGTGGCAGGCCGCGGCACCGGCAACCGCGATTGGTGGCCCAACGCACTGAACCTTTCCATCCTGCATCAGCACCAGCAGGTGAGCAACCCGATGGATCCGGGCTTCAACTACGCCGAGGCCTTTTCAAAGCTCGATCTGAAGGCGGTGAAAGCGGACCTCACCAAGGTGATGACCGACTCGAAGGACTGGTGGCCTGCCGACTGGGGCCACTATGGCGGCCTCATGATCCGCATGGCCTGGCACGTGGCCGGCACCTACCGCACATCCGATGGGCGCGGTGGCGCGGGCACCGGCAATCAGCGCTTCGCGCCGGTGAACAGCTGGCCTGACAACGGCAACCTCGACAAGGCGCGCCGACTCCTGTGGCCGGTGAAACAGAAGTACGGCAACAGCCTCAGTTGGGCCGACCTGATGATCCTCGCAGGAAATGTTGCACTGGAGAGCATGGGCTTCAAGACCTTCGGCTTCGGCGGAGGTCGTGTGGACATCTGGGCGCCGGAGGAGGACATTTACTGGGGAGCGGAGCGCGAGTGGCTCGGCGATCATCGCTACAGTGGTGAGCGCGACTTGGAGAACCCCCTCGCAGCGGTGCAGATGGGCCTGATCTACGTGAACCCGGAAGGCCCCAACGGCGTGCCCAGCGCGGTGGCTTCCGGGCGTGACGTCCGCGAGACCTTCAAGCGCATGGCCATGAACGACGAGGAGACCGTGGCACTGGTGGCCGGCGGTCACACCTTCGGGAAGGCGCACGGCGCGGGCGATGCTGCACTGGTCGGACCCGAGCCCGAGGCGGCGCCGATCGAGGCCCAGGGCTTCGGCTGGATCAGCCGGCACGGCAGCGGTAAGGGTGTTGACACCATCACCAGCGGCATCGAAGGCGCGTGGAAGCCGAACCCGACGAAATGGGACAACGGCTACTTCGACATGCTCTTCGGCTACGACTGGGACCTGATGAAGAGCCCTGCTGGCGCCTGGCAATGGGTGGCGGTCAACTGCAAGCCGGAGCACATGATCCCCGACGCGCATGACAAGGACAAGAAGCATCCGCCCATGATGACCACGGCGGATCTCTCGCTGCGCTTCGACCCGATCTATGAGCCGATCGCGCGCCGCTTCCACAAGGATCCGAAAGCGTTCGCCGACGCCTTCGCGCGCGCCTGGTTCAAGCTCACGCACCGCGACATGGGCCCCAAGAGCCTCTACCTCGGAAGCGAAGTGCCGAACGAAGAACTGCTCTGGCAGGATCCCATCCCCGCAGGGACCAGGCTCGCCGATGGCGATGTGGCGGCACTCAAGGGCAGGATCCTCGCGAGCGGTCTCAGCGTGAGCGATCTCGTGTCGGCCGCATGGGCCTCCGCTTCCACCTTCCGCGGCAGCGACAAACGCGGCGGTGCGAACGGCGCGCGTGTGCGGCTTGCCCCGCAAAGGTCCTGGGAGGTGAACGATCCCACGCAGCTTGGCAATGTGCTCGGCGCCATGGAGAAGATCCAGACCGAGTTCAGCGCGGGCGGCAAGAAGGTGTCGCTGGCCGACCTGATCGTGCTCGGTGGTTGCGCTGCGGTGGAGAAGGCCGCGAAGGATGCGGGCTTCAGCATCAACGTGCCGTTCAACTCCGGTCGTGGCGATGCTTCAGCGGAACAGACCGATGTGGAGGGTTTCGCATGGTTGGAGCCGCAGGCCGACGGATTCCGCAACTACCAGAAGAAGATGTACAGCGTGCCCGCCGAAGAGATGCTCGTGGACCGCGCGCAACTGCTCACGCTGAGCGCGCCGGAGATGGCGGTGCTCATCGGTGGCCTGCGTGTACTTGGTGCGAATACTGGTGGAAGCAAGCACGGCGTGTTCACCAGCAAGGTGGGCCAACTCACCAACGACTTCTTCACCAACCTGCTCGACATGGGCACGGCTTGGACCGCGCTGAGCAACGGCCACACCGGCACGTACGAGGGCCGCGACCGCAAGACCGGCGCTTTGAAATGGACCGGCACCCGCGTGGACCTCATCTTCGGCAGCAACTCGCAATTGCGCGCCATCGCCGAGGTGTACGCCCAGAACGATGCGAAGGAGAAGTTCGTGAAGGACTTCGTGAAGGCCTGGGTGAAGGTGATGGAGCTGGACCGCTTCGACCTGAAGAAGTAAGCGCGTCCGCTAACGGCATGTGAAGAAGGCGGCCCAGTAGGCCGCCTTCTTCGCTGGCACCGGATCCTCACAGACTATTCCTCGCCTCCATCATCGCCTCAAGCAAGGCGTCGCGCTCGTGCAGCATATCGCGCTTTCGCTCGTGCGGCACGGAGAAACGGAACCGCAGGATCCGCGCGAAGCGACGCAGCTGCGTCCAGTACCACATGGTCACATAGCCTGCGATCGGCAATGCGAGCAGGAAGAGCGAATTGGTCCAAGCGCGCTGATCGATGAACTGGTGGAAGGCCCACGATTCAAGACCATAGAACAGCGGGAAGCAGATCAAGCCCACGATCATCTGCACGGGCGCCTTGTATTCAATGTCGAGCCGCGATGCCTTGAACACGAGCGATGGCAGGATGTAGGGCAGGTAGTTGGTGATCAACCCGAGGAGGTAGAGCGGCGCGAGCAGCATGAGCTCCGCGAGATAGCCGACGCACAGCACGAGGAAACCCTTCTGCTGGAACGCATGGGTGTAGAAGCCGGGCGTTAAGTGGTCGGTGCGCAGCGCGTCGGAGAAGGCGATCAGCCGCGCGCCGATGCGCCCGTACAGCTCGGGTCGGATCTCGCGCAATCGGTGCAGGGCGTCGGCCAGTTGCTTGCGCACGAAGAGCGAGCGCTCCGGATCTTCATGCAGATCCGCTGCAGGTGTGGCGTATGTGGTGTAGAAGGCGTGCGCCTTGATCAGCAGGTCCTCCTGCTCCTTGCCGGTGGTCCATGGCAGCTTCCTGGCAAGCGCTTTCCGGATGTCGGTGGTCAGGGCTTCCACGGTCTCGGCCTCATTCCGTTGGTACGCTGCGCGGTACGCCGAGACCATGATCGGCTTCCCTACCATGAGGCGCACCATGCTGCGGAACTGGATCGCGTCGGAATAGTCGAGCGCGACGGGCGCGATGCGCAGCTCACCGGGCCCGGCGTAGCTCAGCGCGATGCGAGCCGTGCCGGTCTTGATCTCGCGCAGGTTGATCTCGTAGTGGCTGCTCCCTTCAGGGAAGATGAGGAAGGTGCCGCCTTGCGCGAGATAGGCGTGGCATTGGGCGAAGGCCTGGGTGTTGTCGGGCCTCTCACCGGGCGCCACATCCTTCTTTCGGAAGATGGGGATCACGTGGAAATAGCGGAAGAAGGCAGCGATGGCGCGGTTGCTGAAGATTCCCGCGTTCGCCACGAAGCCGATGCGTTGCTTCGCCTGCACCGCGATGAGCAAGGGATCCATGAGCGTGTTGGGGTGGTTGGCCACGATGATGGTGGGGCCGCCTTCGGGCAGTTCCTCCAGCCCCGCCACCGCGATCCGCTTGAAGAAGACCGCCGTGCAGATCCGCACCAGGACCCTCATCAGCTCATAGACCATCACGGCGAAAGGTGGGCATTGCCGACTGGATTGACGCCTGTCCTGGACAAAGGCGACGGCGCAAGCGCTGGACTCTGCCTATTGGAGCAGGGGGCAGCAATCGAAGGCGCAAGGGCCAATTCGCTACGGGCGATTGAAGCGCACTCCTTAGGTAGAGGCAGGCAGGAGTCGCCACCCGGCGGATCGCATTCCATCCCGGTGGCTCCTCATCTCACCGGAATGGAAACGAGCAGCGCAGTGACCTTGGAGCAGGCCGTGGCACTGGGGATGCTACAGCACCGCCTCGATGATCTTCATGGGCGACTTCGTGGGCAGGATCCGTCCGAGCTTCAGGCCGGCCCGCCGGAAGAGCCCCTCGAATTCCTGCGCGGTACGCTCGGCACCGCCCAGCATCACCTGCATGTGCAGATCGTAGAAGAGCGCGAATTGGGTGAACGGCTCCTCCACCACCTGTTCGACCAGGAGGATCTTCCCGCCGGGCCGCAGGCCTTCTCTGCAACGAGACAGGATCCTGATGCTGTCCTCGTCGTTCCAATCATGGATCACGGTCTTCAGGACCATCAGATCGGCGATTGGCAACGGATCGAAGAAGCTGCCGTTCACGATGGACACCCGGTCGCTCACCTCCCCGAGCACGTTGCTCGTCGTGGTGGTCGCCATATCGAAGAGGATCCCCTTCGCCGCAGGAGTTCTTGAGAGAATGGCTTTCAGGAGTATCCCCTGGCCGCCACCGACATCGCAAATGGTGGCATGGGGCGAGAAGTCATAGGCCTCGACGATGGCGGGGGCCATCCCGGCCGACATGGCCGTCATGTACCGGTCAAAGGGCTTCCCGTATTCCTCGTTGCTCGCGAGGAACTGGAAGAACGGCTGCTTGAACACATGGTCGAACGCCGGGCCGCCGGTGCGCAGGCAGTGCTCAAAGGCGATCCAGCTATCGCGCCAGGGCGGGGCGCCAATGAAGGAGGCCGAACCGTACAGGCTGCCCGGCGAATCCTTGAGGAAGCACCGCCCAACCTCCGTGAGCGTGAAATGGTCGCCCTGCGCAGACACGAGATCCAGTTGCGAAGCATAACGCAGGGTCCGGCGGAGCACATCGCGATGCACGCTGCGCGATCGCATCGGGCGTCGCGTTGCCCGCGCCGATCGCTTCGATGACACCCGTTCGGATGAGGGCCGAGAGCACGAAGGAGTTCATCATGCCTCCCAGGATCTGAAAGGCGCGCAATGGAGGAGGGGTCTGCGGTGTTTCTGCCATGGTGCGGTGGTGTTGTCAGCATCCGTGATCCAGGCGGTCACGATGTCGTGCCGGCTCGCGGATGGGCTATTGAGACGGCGGGTCAATGGTTCCACGGACTCCCGTAGTGACCGGTTGCGCGCACAGAGCCACGGAGGCACCGAGCGCGCCAGCTACGCTGGCTGTCCCGTATTTCTCCGTGCCTCTGTGTCTCCGTGTGACCCTCCGAGCGATCCAGCCTTTGGGCCGCCTTATCTATAATGTAGAGTGTTGCGTTCCGGAGTCCCGCCGCTGGAGGCCCGATATCGGGTGGATGCCCACCGCCGCATCCGGTTGAGACCCTGCAAGGGCCGCTGGCGCGTGCGGAAAGCGCAGGGGCTGTAACCGCATCGAACGGAGGCATCACGGCTACGAAGCCCTTTGGTAGTTCCGGCACGAGCATGCACGAAAGGCGACCATCGGCTGGCTGCATCAGCGCCGACCTTGTGAAACGTTGGCATTCCCGAGGCACAAGCGGCTCCAATGAACCGTTCATGGGGCGCGGTGTACCGCCACTCACCAATCACCCAACACCATGCTTCACGCCCATTCCTCCCGCCTCGTGCTGCTTGCTTCGCTCGCCTTCGTCACCTTGCGCGGCGCGGCCCAGATGAACGCCGAGAACCTCGCGCCCGCGTTCGCCACTGACCTGCCTGCCCGCTTCACCTGCGAGAAGCTCCGCTTGATCCCGATCGTGGGCAACGCGACCTACGAGAAGGCCTACAAGGGCATCGGCGATTACGTGCCGATGAACAAGGCCCTGCAGGACGGACGCTTGAAGATCAAGGAGCAGGAAGGCGGCGCCACGGTGAACACGCTGCAGGCCGTGAACACCTCGAAGGACACGATCTACCTGATGCAGGGCGAAGTGGTGGTGGGCGGCAAGCAGGACCGCATGCTGGCGCAGGACGTGATCATCGCGCCGGGGGCCACCATCAACATCGGCGCGTTCTGCGTGGAGCACGGGCGCTGGCAGGCCGGCAGCACCGGGCATGACTTCAAGGGCACCATCGGCGTGGTTGGGCAGCAGGCGCGCAAGGCCGCTGCGGTGGAGAAGGAGCAGACACGCGTGTGGGAGGAAGTGGCCAAGGACATCGAGAAGAACAAGGCGCAGACACGCAGCGGCAGCTATGCGCACCTGATGGACGACAAGGAGTTCCAAGCCGATCGGCAGCGGTACCGGGAGAAGCTGCTCGGGCTTCCTGCCGCAGCGGCTGGCGTCGTGGGCGTGATCGCCGTGAGCGGCGACCAGGTGGTTGGCTGCGATGTGTTCGCCACTCAAGCGCTCTTCGCGCAGGCCTTCCCGCAACTCGTGGACGCCTACATCGCCGAGGCGCTGAACAACGGCAGGCCTGTGACCATGACCGATGCGCAGGTGCGCGCCTACTTCACCGGCCTCTTCAACGATGAGCGCCAGCTGGAGGAGAAGTCGAAGGGCAACGGCTACCTCTTCAAATCGAGCGGCCGCAAGTACCGCCTGAGCATGTTCTAACGCTTGCGCGGCGCGCGGCGCTTCGTCCTCGTGACCCTGCGCACGGAAAGGGTTCCTTCATCGCGCGCGGCCAACACCTCTCCCACCCTGCGCACGATGCCGGTTACCAACGCATTGCCCATGAAGAAGGCCCGTCGTGCATCGCTCGCGCCCTTGGTGTGATCGTCCGGGAAGAGGTTGAGGCGTTCGAGCTCGATGGGCGTGAGCCTGCGCAGCACGCCCTTGCCGGTGCGCACCACGTGCTTGAAGCGCGATGGCGATGAGCCGCCCTCGCCGGTGATGATCGTGCGCGAAGGCTTATCAAGCGGGTCGGGGAAGACCATCGCACCCTCGGCATAGTCATACGCGAACCCCGTCCTCTTGCTGGTGCGCGCCTCACGCTTGCTCCCTTTCAAGTACTTCCACTGCGCGAGCTGTCTGGTGGTGATGCGGAAGCTCGCCGGCACTTCCTTCTCAGGCAGGAGCACCGAACCAAGCGTGGCCCGTGGTCCGTCGTAGGCGGGGAGCACGGCGGTCGTCCACACGTTGCGGCCGCGCATGATGCCAGCGACAGCGAAGGGGCTCCTGGTCGCGCCCTTTCCCGCATTGAAGCGTTTCGTCACCTGCGCGAGGTCGCCTTCAATCGGGAACGCACCGTGACTCGCGGAATTGAGCGCCACAGGGAAGGCCTCGGCGAAGAACCCTGTGTCGCGATCCACTCCCACGGATTCGCATCGCTCAAGGCGCCTGCCATCATCGTGCGCTCGTGAACCCCTAGGAAGAAGACGCGCCGTCTGCGCTGCGGCATGCCGTAGTCCGCCGCATTGATCACGCGCCACTCCACGGCATAGCCCAGATCGGCCAAAGCGGCCAGCATCACGGCGAAGTCGCGGCCGCGCTGCTTCACCGGCGATTTGAGCAGGCGGTCCACATTCTCCAGGAAGAGGTAAGGCGGGCGCTTCGCCTCGAGGATGCGACGGATCTCCCACCAGAGCACGCCCTTCTTGCCAGCGATGCCTTTTGACTGGTTCAAGGTCTTGGCCACGGAGTAATCCTGGCACGGGAAACCGCCTACCAGCAGGTCGTGATCAGGAATCGCATCGGCCTTCACCGTGGCGATGTCGCGGTTCACATGGTCCCTCGCGCCGAATCGCGCCGTGTAGATGTCGGAGGCCTCCTGTTTCTTGCGGCCCGGCTCGCATTGGTTGCTCCACACCACGCGGTAGCGATCGCTGGCGCCTTCGAGCCCCACGCGGAAACCGCCCACGCCGGCGAAGAGCTCCACCACGCGCAGCGGCTTCGAATAGCTCTTCTTCATCGGGGCCGAAACTACCGACCGGCACTGAGCGGATCAAGCGCGATCCGCAGGCCATGGGCCTAGCTTTGTCCACGCATCAACACCACCGGAGCCCATGGAACGAAGGCAATTCATCTTGCGCACCGCCCAGGCCGCTGCGGCCTCCGCGCTGGGCGCGCCGCTGATCGCTCATGCGTGGAGCGGCGCCGCGCCGACGGCATTCACCTTCGCCCAGTTGCCGCTTCCCTACGGGTACGGCGCGCTCGAGCCGAGCATCGATGCGATGACGATGGAGATCCACTTCACGAAGCACCACGCCGCGTACGTGAAGAATGTGAATGATGCCATCGGTGCGGAGGGCATCGCGGCAGCCGATGCCGCGGACTTCTTCGCTCACGCGTCCGCGCTCAGCGCGAAAGCACGCAACAACGGCGGCGGCGCATGGAACCACAACTTCTTCTGGACCTGCATGGCGCCGAACGGGAAGGCCGCTGGCAGCAAGGTGCTCGACTCGGTCGCCGCCACCTTCGGGGACCTGGATAAGTTCAAGGCCGCCTTCAACGATGCGGCGATGAAGCGCTTCGGAAGCGGATGGGCCTGGCTGGTGCTGCGCGACGGAAAGCTCGCCATCGGCTCCACGCCCAACCAGGATAATCCGCTCATGGACCTCAGCGAGCTCCGTGGCACGCCGCTGCTGGCGCTCGATGTGTGGGAGCATGCCTACTACCTCAAGTACCAGAACAAGCGCAGCGAGTACGTGGCCAACTGGTGGAGCGTGGTGGATTGGGAGGCCGTCGCCGCGCGTCTTCCCTGAACCAACGGCACGTCAACGCTGGTAGGCCTGCAGCAGGCTCACGCGGTTGCCCTCCGTATCGAGGATGGAGACGTAGAGCCCGATGCCGGGGATCTCCTTCGGCTCGCCCAGCACGGTGCCGCCGCCCTGCTTCACTTTCTCGATGTGCGCTTTCACGTCATCGACCGCGATGGTGAGCGAGGGGTGCGCATTGTCCGGCTCTTTTGGGAAGAAGCCGCCGTTGATGGCGCCCTTGTGCTTGTGCATGCGGTTCTCATCCACCTCGCTCGTGTAGGCGATGAGGTAATCGCCCATCTCCGGGCCGAGCTGGGTCATCTGCCAGCCGAAGACATCGCTGTAAAATTTGCTCACACGCTGCCGGTCCTCGGCAGGCATCTCGAAGTGGACGACGGGATTCATGTCGATCGGGTTTCTGGAAATATAGCGGCCCTTGTCCAACGCCTATCTGATGCTTTGAGGCGCCCACATGCGGACACAGCACCCCCGGAGAGCTTCGCCTGAATGCCAAGGGCAGTCGAAGGCCCGGCCTTGAAACCGCGATTCGACCTTGGCAGGCATCGAATACGGCTTGCTGGGTTCTTCAGGCAACATCAAATAGCCCGACACGAGAGTGCTGATCGACGCATAGCCCACGCGATGTGCGCGATGAGCATGCCCATGCCTTCCTACCTCTCCGCCCGTGCCACCCGCTTCATCGGCAAATGCTCTGGACTCACCCGCCTCTTGCGCCCCAAGGAATCCACATTATAGATAAGGCGGCCCAAAGGCTGGATCGCTCGGAGGGTCACACGGAGACACAGAGGCACGGAGAAATACGGGACAGCCAGCGTAGCTGGCGCGCTCGGTGCCTCCGTGGCTCTGTGCGCGCAACCGGTCACTACGGGAGTCCGTGGAACCATTGACCCGCCGTCTCAATAAGGTCGCCCGTGTACAAAGCAGCGAAGGGGAAGCACATGTCCCAGTCGCCCCGTACGATGTCGGCCCGGCCATCGATGGTGAGCTCGCGGAAGCGGGTGATGTCCAGGAATTGGTTGGCCATCGGGTTCTGCGCGCGCGCAGTGAGAAAGCCATGGAAGTCGATCTCCGTGGCGTTGGGGACGTTCACCAGCCTTTCACCCTTCAGGTACATCTTCACCGCACGCTTGTTGAAGGAGAGCGCGATCTTCCTCCATCCCGGTTCAGTGCCGGTCTTCGCAGCACGGCTGCTGTTCTCGCCCTTGTATGAGATGTAGTTGACGTTCACGCGTATCTGGATCGGCGTGGTACTCTGCAAGTTCAGGTAGTAGCCCTC
>CAZFBP010000085.1:0-11239 GCA_964517255.1 uncultured Chryseobacterium sp. | reverse complement strand
AGGAGAGGAGCCCAGCTTGATCACCCGCAAGCTTGTTCGCGCAGCGATTGAGCAGAACGCGGGCGGTGCAGCGAGCGCCACCTTCAATGAGCGCATCAAAGCCAATTTCGCCAATGCGCTCTTCGCGCTCCTTCCCGTCTTCGCGATCATATTGAAACTGGTCTGCCTTCGCCAGAAGCGCTTCTTCACGGAGCATCTTGTCTTCGCGGTCCACTACCACACGGTCTTCTTCATCCTGCTGCTCATCGCCGCGCTGATCGAATGGCCCTTCTCCGCGAACGGGACCGATGCCTCCGTGGTCACGGGCATCACGGTCCTTCTGGGCATCACGCTGCTGCCTTGGATGATGCGCACGGCCTACCAGCGGCCTTGGTGGAAGACCATCGTGAAGGCCATGATCGTAGTGGTGCTTTACGGCGCCTGCCTGGGCTCCGCGGTGGCGCTCACCGCCATCGGCACCGCCCTGATGAACTGATCACAAATGGCGGAACCCGCCTTACGGGGCGGGTTCCTTTGATATGCCGGTCTCCGGGCTTACGGGCTCGGAAGGGTGCTTTTAGCGCCTAGTGGCTCATGCTCCTTGTGACCGGATATGCCGTTGGCCCTTGCGGACCTGAAGCTGCAACGCCGGGCGCGCGCCGATTGTTGCGATCAAAGGGTGAAGCGCTCCCGCACGACGCCTCCAGTGCGGTGCGTGCGCTCCTCGAAGCGTACCTGGCCGTCGCGGTCCACCAGCAGCACCGTGGAGCAGCGCGTTCCATAACCGGGCAGGTCGATGCGGATGCTGCTCAAGGCCCGCTCACGCGGAAGGTCCAGGCCGGTATCGGGCAGTTCGGCGTCCGGGGCCCGCCTTGGATCAGCGAGGAGTTGGAAAAGCAACTCCGGATCCGGCTCTGCGGCTTCAATCACCCGTTGCAGGCCCGCCTTGGCACGCATGGCCTTGGGCCAATCCGTGTTCAGCAACGCGTTGCTCAAGCCATGCACGCCGGCTGGTATGGGCGCATCCGCCCCGCTGATGTTGGAGCGGTACCAGAGTTCATCCACGGTACCGTGCAGCAGGTTGTAGCCGTCGAGAGGCTCCGCATCCGCAGGCGGATGACCGAGCAGCGCGTCACGCACCAAGAGGCCGCGCGACGGGCCAAGCACCGGAGCGCGGCGCAGATCACGATGGTTGGTGATGGCGGCGAAGCGGCCTTGAGTAGTGATGCCCAGCCAGGTGCCCAGGTGGCGGCGGTCACGGCCTGCGAGAATGCTCGGGCTGTCCGGCCAGAAATGCGCGGGGGCCGCCTCGCGGTCCAGGAACTCATCGCGGTTGGCCGCCACGATGAGCGGGAAGCGCGGATGCGCCTTGTAGGCGAAAGCGATGAGGCACATGCCTCAAAAGTACCAGCAAGCGGTTGGCGGACTCCTCACAATACCGTTTCGCCACGCAGGAACATGACGAAGATGAAGGTCATGAGGAAGTGGTGGAAGAGCAGCATGGCCGTGGCCAGCGTGAGCATCTGCTTGCCGCTCTTGGACAGCTCCGGGAACAGCCGCGTGCTGTTCATGGCAATCAGCGGCAGCGGGATGGTGGCGAGCAGGAAGGTGATGGCCACCACCTTGAAGAGGAACACATTGTTGAAGAGCCCGAAGAAGAGGTGCGCGTAGTAGAACACGAACCCCAGCGTGGACAGGATGCCCAGGCGCAGGAAGAGTCTGGCTTCAGCTACCATTTTCGGCTTGTTCTCCATGCGAATGACGCACGGCTTCAACGAGGTTGCGCCTGACAGGGTTGCGTATTTTTCAACAGGGCCAAGGGACTAGAGCGCATCTCAAGAATGCCCTTCGGGCTCCGCGAGGGTCTTTCGCGCCCATGCGTCGTTGCCGAAGCCCTCACAGAGTACCCGACCATGCTCGGGTTCGACGCCTCGCCTGAACGCGAAATCCCGCTCGCTCGCTGCCATAAGCAGTTCTGAGATGCGCTCTAGCGGGGACCAAGATCCCTTGACGCACGCACCACGCCCAGGGTTGCCAGCAGCGCCCCTGCGGCGAACCAGGGCCAGGGGTAGCGATCGGGGATGTACTCGCGCCCGTCCATCAGCGCCCGGGCCCCTGCATCGCCCATCGACGAGAGGCTGCCTAAGGCATCGATGCCCTCCACCCGTGCGAGCGGATCCAAGGTGAAGGAAACGATGAATAGCAGCGCGCCACCTACGAGCAGCGCCCAGGTCCACGCATCCATCCGGTAATTCGATGAGACCGAACGGCCACGAAGAATGACCGCGCTCAGGGCAATGAGCCCTAAGGAGATGGCGCAGGGCGCCCACACCGGCCCCACCCATGGCACCGGGATCAGGAAGAGCAGGTCGCGGCTGAGCAAGCTCGAAGGCCACCCGAGCAGCGCCTTGAGCCACACGTAGTAGAAGATGTCCCACACGCCGAAGCCGAAGCAGAACCATGCGAAGCGCTCCATGCGCGACCGCGTGAGGATCGCCGCCGGGGCAAGCAGCATGATGATCGTCGCCGCCTCGCGCCAGACCTCCGTGGTCACCAGCGAGCGGTCCATGGGCACGAGCGGGAATTCGAAGCCCTCCGGGTAGTACAGCGCGCGCAGGTACACCACCACGGCGCTCTCCAGGTAGGCCATGGCCGCGTAGAACACGGTCATCCAGATGAAGGCGCGGCGGATATCAGGACGCATGCGCCAGACGGATATCGGCCACCAGGCCACGGTGATCGCTGCCGCTGATGCAGAAGCTGCGGAGACGCGCAGGGCTCAAGGGCCCCTTGATCAGTGCGTGATCCAAGGGCATCAGCGCGAAGGGCCCGACCGAGGGCCAGGTGAGTTCCAGTGATGAGTTGATGGGCCGCGCGCCGCTCACCGCGCAGAAGCGCCGGTACGCATCGTCCCAATGCACCGTGTTCAGATCGCCGATGAGGACCACCGGCTCCGCGCTGTCGCGAACGATCCGGGCGAGCGCATCCAGTTGCGCGTTGCGCCGCCGGAAACGACCGTACCCGCCGGGCGAGGTGGCATGCGCGGCGATCACGCGCAAGGGTCCGCCATCCATCTCCACGGTGGCATCGATGAAAGGCGTCCGCGCGATCTCGATGACCTCGGCACGCGCGAATGGCCGTTTGCTGTAGAGCGCGATGCCCGTGCAGTTGGTGCGGGGCACCACACGCTGATATGGGTACCGCTCGGACAAGGCCGCATACAGGGCCACGGCCCATTCCGGCCCCACCTCCAGAATGCTGACCATATCCGCGTCGGCCTCCAGCACCGAGGCGATCACGGCCGCATGATCGCCGTTGCCTTGGAACACGTTGAGGTGCGCCAGCCGAAGGCCATGCCCCGATCCTGGCTGAAGCGGCTCGGCGGATGGCACCATGACCTGCGGGAGAATCGCCAGCGCACCGCACAGCGAGACGCCTCCGAACCAATTGCTCCGTTTCCAGAACGCGAAAGCGCCAAGCAAGAGCAGGCCAAGGGACCACCAAGGGAGGAAGGCTCGCGCGAGCATGGTGAGGAAGGCGTCAGGCGCGAACACGAGCACCGTGATCAGCGACAGCAGAAGCGACAACAGGAAGAGCCCGAGGTGCGGATGCTTCTTCATGCCGCAGCGGATGATCCGGCCTCCTCCATGTGATTGATGCGCCGAAGGATGAGCCCGAGCGGAATGGCACCCAAGACCCCGAAGGAGGCATCGACGCAGCGCCAGAAGAAGGGGATGCCGCGCAAGGGCGCCCAGAGAAAGGCTAGCGGCAGCACGAGCAGGCAGCACCACAGGCCCCATTCGATCACCCACTTGTTGCGTACCGGATCGCGATAGGGGCCGATGAAGGCGAGCGCGATGACCACATGCGCGAAGGCCAGCCAGTCGGTTCCGTAGAAGAGGATCGGGTAGGTGCCCGATATGTGCGCCACCGCTTCCGCAGCGTGCGAGGCCCACGGGTGCAACGGCGCGCCGAACGGCTCCGTCCACGAAGCGAGCAATGTGGTGAGCCATTCCAGCGGCACGGCCGTGAGCCCGCTGAGTGCCAGGGCCACCATGAAGAAAGCCAGCCAGCGGCGGATGAAGCGCAGGTCGTTGCTCACGGCATCTTGTCGTTGATCATGATGAGCCTGTCCTCGGTCCGCGCATCGGCCCAGTTCCACTCCTGCCAATGCTGCGCAGCCAGGCGCTCCCGGAAGCGGCCGCGCTTGGCATCGAGCGCATCGCGGAACCCCTGCGGCTCCAGGTGATCCACCCAGCGCACGCGATTTCCTCGGTGACGCGCCATCTGCCTCTCCACCAGATCGAGGTTCGCGTACAGCAGGGGCAGCACCTTGTCGCTCATCGCGAGGTAGTTGTCGATGTCGATCTCTCCGGGGTTCGCGTGCCTGAGGTTGGCGCGCACGATGAAGCTGTCCCAATCAACCGTGGTGAGGCCCACGAGCACGGCGAAGGCCGCCCACGAGTTCACGCGCAGCAGGTAGTAAAGGCTCTTGCGCTCACGCACCTTCAAGAAGAGCGTGACCAAGCCCACCAGCACGAGCAGCAGGAACACGATCACCCCGATGCGCTTGTAGGCCAGCCCGTGGAAGCTGATGTAATGCCAGTTGCGCAGGAAGACCGAGATGCCGAGCACCGCGTTCTGCGCCACCCACAAGAGGGCCAGGCGCTTCAGCCAGGGCCCGCGCGGACTGAAATTCTGATTGCCCCGGAAGAGGTGAAGCACCACGCCCATGCTGAGCAGGATGCTGATGATGAGCACCCAGGTGCCCTCGTGCACGAATTGCTTCAAGCTGAAATCCTCGGGCACCTCGAAGCCGAACCAGATCCAATCGATGTCGATGATGTTGACCACGAGGAGCAGCGCATTCACCAGGATCAGCAGCAGCACGCCGCGCCGGCGCTCGCGGTCCAGGGCGTTCATGGGCAAGGGCGCCAGCCAATGCGGCCGCTTGATGCGCGCGCGGCGCATGGCATCGGTGCACGCCTGCTCCCATTGCAGCACGAGCTTCGGCGCGTAACGCTTCAGCAGGCCGCCGCACACGAAGAGCGCGAAGAGGAAGAAGCAGGTGTGCGCGGTGAACACCGCATCGAGCAATGTGGAGAGCGCGTCCCAAAGCTCCGTGAGGAAGCCTGCGGTGAGGTGATCGAACTTCGGATTGCCCACGCGATAGAGCTGGAAGAAGACGATGAGCACCAGCATCGGCAGCACGGCGATGCGCGCCCAGCGCCAGCCCGAGCGCGCAGCCGAGCGCTGCGGCACCAGCTCCCCCACCCCATCGAACGCGGCCATGGGCAGCACCACGTAATTGCTCACGGCCTGCCCCATGGCGAAGGGGATGCTGCGCAGGCCCGGCTCGTGCGCGAGCGCCGCGAACCACAGCAGCCCGAGGACGGCAATGATCGGCGCGATGATGCTGCCATGCACCACCGTCATCGCCGCCGCGACGAGCGTGCCGGCCATGGCCCAGCGCGCCGGCCTGGATAGCGCATTCCATCCTGTGCGGTGCACCACCACCGCGACGACCAGCACGGCAAAGAGCGCCAGATTCACCCCGATGCTCATCTGGTAGAAGAGCCGGTCGAAGATGAAGGCGGTGAGCAGTGCCACGATCAGCGCAGCGCGCTGCTGGATCCAGGTGGTGATGGCGTTCATGGGTCAGGGTTTGGGGATGAGGCGCTCGATGGCGTCGAGGTGGTCGCGGAAGGCGCGCGCGCCGCTAACGGTGGACTTGTAGCTCGTATTGGGGCGCTTGCCCACGAATCGCTTCCGCACCTGCACGTACCTCCGCTCCTCCAGCGCCGCGAGATGGCTGGCGAGGTTGCCATCCGTCACGCCGAGCAATTCCTTCAGTTGCGCGTGATCCACCCACTCGTTCACGGCGAGCACGGCCATGATGCCCAGGCGCACCCGGCTCTCGAACGCCTTGTTCAATCCCTCGATCATGCCGTGGTGCCGCGCTCGTGGCGCAGGTACATGAGGCCACCATAGAAGATGTGCAGCACACCGAAGCCCAGGGCCCAGAAGAGCAGGCCCGCAGTCGGCCAGAAGGCTGCGGCGACACCGAGCGCGGCTTCGCTCAGCCCGAGCCAACGAATCTCGTCGAGCGTGTACTTGCTCGCATTCAGCAAGGCCAGGCCATAGAACACCAGCGTGGCCGAGGGCACCATGAGCAACGCGCCATTGAAGAGCAACGCCAAGGCGAAGAGCCCGCCGGCGATGAGTGGGATGAAGAGGTTGACCATGAGCCTGCGCGCGCTCGCATCCCACAGGCTCTGGCCCACGCGCTTCGAGCGGCGCCAGGTGAACCACAGCGCGCCGAGCAGCGCGACGCCCAGCACCGCGAGGCCGTCGATGACCAGGAAGCGCACGTGGTCCCTGGCCGCGCCCGCCAGCCAGTCCGTGGGCATCATGCGCATCATGGTGCCCAGCAAGGGGTATCGCCCCGTCCACGACAAGGCTTGGTAATGCTCGTGCGCCGCGTAGGCTCCCACCAGCGCCGCCGCACCTGCGATCACGCCGCTGAGCCCACTCAGGCTGAGGAAGCGGGTGCTTCGATCCATGAGGCCGCGAATGCGGGAGAGCTCGTCGAGATGGTCCTGTTCGTTCATTGGCAAAGTGCTTTGCGTGGCAAAGTAACGGGATGGGAATGGACTTCGTATGCGGAATGCTGAAAAAGATCTGTGGAGCCGGGCGGCTGCGTCGGACCCCTTACCGCTTCACCACCGAGATCATCGGCCCTAGCTGCCCATCCAACTGTCGGATGCCTTGCGCGGGCATGTACGCCTTGCTGACGAAGCCGTCGAGGTACAGCGCATCCGTGCAGCCTTGCGCGATGAAGAAGGCCGCGAAGTCGAAAAAGGTCACCGGCTCCTTGGAAATGGCGAAGACCAATTGGCCATCGCTGCGGATGCCCACTCCGTTTCGGATGTGGACGTTGGTGGAGCCCGGCGTGAAGAGCTTGTTCATCGCGCCCTTCACCACGAGCATCGGCCCTGACTGGGTGGCGCAGCGCAACTCGGCCAGTGTGGGGAACTCGGCACTGGTGCAGATGAAGGCGGTGTGGTCCGGGCGCACGCCGAAGACCCCGTTCGGCTGCATGTAGAAATTGCCGGTGGCCTCCGTGCGACGATTCAGCGGCTTCAGCTTCCTGCCGTTCACAACGAGCAGGCCCACCGATGAGCGGTCCGTGAGGAACATGCCCGCGTTCATGGCCACCAGCACCTCCTGCTTCTTCCCTTCCAAGTCCTTCACCAACGGGCCGAGGCGACGATAGAGGCTGTCGCGGCCATCGCGCAGGTGCATGTCGATCTGCGCATGCGCCGGATCGACGATGGTGAAGGCGAAGCGCTTGTCTTGCGCGCTCAGCGCGGTCGCTGTCGCTGCGGCGATGCAAATCGCGAGGAGGCGTAATCGGGCCATCGCGTTCTTCAGTTCAGAACCACGCGATCAACTTCAGGTTGAACCTGCGCGGGGTGAGGTAGTCGGGGATGGAGTACTGGCGGCCGGTCACGTCGGTGATCCAGGTGTGGTTGGCCACGTTATCGATGTTGAGCAGATTGAAGACCTCGGCCGTGAGCCAGAGGTCCTTCACATGCCGGCGCCAGCCGCTGCGGCTCTGCCCTTCGGCGCCGAGGAATTGCTTGCTGAAGCCGATGTCCACGCGACGATAGAGGCTGGTGCGCAGCGTGTCGGAGTAGCGGTTGTTGTTGGGCGGGCCGAAAGGCAGGCCGGTGCCGAAGGCAAGGTTCACGTGCACCTTGGCCGTGGGCCAGCGAGGGAACTCATCCTGGAAGAAGAAGGCCACGTTCACGCGCTGATCGGTGGGGCGCGGAATGAAGCCCGGCTCCACGCGCGAGCTATCCACCGCCACATTATCCCGCGTGTAGCCCGGCCGGATCGTATCGCCAGCGGCGTTGAAGCGCCAGTAGAAGAAGTCGTCCTTCACATCCTCTTGCGCGCTGAGCACACCGATGCTCATCCAACTATCCACGCCATCGATGAACTGCCCGGCGAGCTTGATGTCCACACCGGTGGCGTAGCCCTTGGCGTTGTTGGTGCCGTAGTAGCGGATGCGGATGTTGTCCACCTCGTAGGGGATGAGGTCGTCCATCGCCTTATAGTACGCTTCGGCGGTGAAGCGGAAGGGGCGCTCCCAGATCTCGAACCAGCGATCCATGCCCAGCAATGCGTGGATGCTGCGCTGCGCGCGGATGTCGGGATTCAGCGTGCCATCGAGCATGCGCATCTCGCGGTAGAAGGGCGGCTGGTAGTAGAGGCCGCCGGCCAACCAGAAGCTGTAGTCGCGGTCCACGATCGAGTCGGGACGGATCACCTTCTTCCAGCCGGGATGCCAGACCAGCCGCACGCGCGGACTGGCCACCACTTGCCCGTTGAAGCTCCAATGCTGCGCCCGCGCTCCGGCCACCAGGCTCAACCAGCGGTCCTTGTGTCGCTCGCTCTCCCACCGCCAGGTGCTCTGCAGGTAGGCGCTGCTGCGCAGGCTGTTCACGCTCAGGTCAGCCTTGAGCGTGTTCTGCAAGTAGAGGTCCTCGCCCGTGTTCAGCGGCACGCTGAAGTCGGCGCTGTCCAGCAGGTACCATTCGTTCAGCTTGTCGGTGATCGACTCCACGCGCGTGTCGATGCCCCATTGCACATAGCTCTTGGGGCGCTGCAGGTAGCCCTTGTGCGCGAAGGTGTACACCGAGGCATCCAGCTGGTTACGGGCGTGATCCAGGTAGGTGCCGATGCCCAGGTCGCGCACCACTTCGCCGAACTGCTCGCTGCCGAGGTCGCGCTCCAATTCGCCCAGGCGGTACTGCCCTTGTATGGTGAAGCGCTCGCTCTCCGAGGTGGAGTACGCGCTGGCGATGAGCTTGAGCAACAGGTTGCGATTCGCCTGCACATTGAGGTTCAACGCGCCGAAGAGCGTCTCGAACTGCGTGCGCTCCTGGCCATCGAAGTACACGGTGAAGCGGAGCGGCTGGTTGAAGGGGCCGAACTCCGTCTCGCGGTCGTCGGGCACCACGTTGTACTGGTTGCGCGAGTAGAGGCCGAGGAAGCCAAGCTCCACATTGGGCGTGAGGTCGTAGGTCCAATAGGTCTGCGCGTCGGTGTACACGGGGCGGTAATCGCCCTTCACATCGCCGCCGCCCAGCAGGAGCAGGGTGGTGCGGTAGCGCACGCCGGTCACATGCCGCAAGCGCATCTTGAACATCGCGTCCTCCAGGTGGATGGCGCCGCCGAGCAAGCTGGCCATGGCGCTGCCGCCGAACTGGCGCGGACGGCGGTACTTGATGTCGAGCACGCTGCTCATCTTGTCGCCGTAGCGCGCCTCGAAGCCGCCTGAGCTGAAGCGGATGCTCTCGATCATGTCCGGGTTCGGGAAGCTCAGGCCTTCCTGCTGCCCGGCGCGCACCAGGAAGGGCCGGTACACCTCGATGTCGTTCACGTACACCAGGTTCTCATCGAAGTTGCCGCCGCGCACGCTGTAGCCGCTGCTCAACTCATTGCGCATCACCACGCCGAGTTGTCCGCCCAGCAAGGCCTCCACCCCGCCCAGCGGAGATGGATTGAAGCGCGCCAGCTTCGGGTCGATGCGATCAACGCCTGTCTCGCGGATGATGCGCGTAGCCTCCACATCGATCGGCCGCAGGGTGATGAAGCGCAGCGTGGCGTTCAGCACGCGCACTTCGCCGGGCTCCAGGATCAGCTCTTCCGTGTAGGCCTGCGCGCCGGAGTAGCTGAATTGCACCTTCAGCGCGCGACCAGCGGGCAGATCGAGACGATAATCCCCGAGTTCGTTGCATGAGGTCCCGAGGCTGGTACCGATCACGCTCACGTTCGCCAGCGGAAGCGTCACCCCGTTCGCGTCGCTCACGGTGCCGCGCAACGTGGCCGTTGCTTGCGCGAATAGCCATTGAACCGAGAGCAGCAGGAATAACGAGAGGAATACGCGCATCGATGGATTGCCTGCCGTTGGCAGGGCGGCAAAGTAACGGGGATGGGCCGGGTGTGGTATGTGTCCCACGAACCATCTCTGCTCCCGGTTGTTCGGGTGGCATGCTGAACCTGTTCAAGCGGAAGACACCGCGCGATAAACTCGAGACCGAGTACCGACGATTACTGGCCGAAGCGCATCGGCTCAGCACCATCAACCGCGCCGCCAGCGACCAGAAGCGCGCCGAGGCCGAGTCGATCCTTGAGCAGATGGAGCGTTTGGCGAAGGAGGCGGGAGCCTGAAGCGGCGGCAATCACAATGATGCTGATGCCTTCCGTTGACGAAATACGGCGGCACCTGCGAGGAACCAGCGCCAATACTCTTCCGAGCTGCCTTGGGGCCGTTTACGGGCACCCAGCGGCGATCAACGCTGACAGAGCTTCGAGCTAACGCGATCCCACAGGACAGCGGGAGCGCGCTAGCCTGAAGCGGAATGCGCGGGTGGAAGCCGCGCCATGTTGGCAACAACTATGGATAAAGGCGTGCCGCTCAATTGATGCACGACCGCAAACGACGCTGCAATACGCGCGAACAGCGCTGACACTTGCGCAATTGATCCACGCAACCGGTACAAGAGCCGCTCACACTCGTGCAAACGGCAAGCGCACTGGTGCAACAGGCGCTGACATTGCTGCAAGCGGCGCTGACACTGCTGCAAGCGCGAGGCGCACCTGCTGCAAGCGCTGCTGACATTGCCGCGAACCGCGCTGACACTGACGCGGACGGCGGTGGCAGGCGCGCGAACGACGCACGCACGGCCGCGATCGCCGCTGACAGCGCCGCAACCGAAGCACGCACTGAAACAAAGCTGGCTGACAGCGGTGCAACGGCGTCGGACACTGCTGCAAGACGCGCTGACAGCGGAACAACGATGGATAGGGCATCGCCCAGGGCCGTTGGCTCAAGAAAACAGGCCGTTGCTCGTGCCGATTGCACCATGACGCACTGCAGCAACTCCTTGATGTCGTTGAGAAGACGACCCGCGCACGGCAACGTGAAGCGCGTGCGCTACCAGCCCGGCCGCAAGGACCAGTGGAGCCACCGCTACACCTACGACGCCGACGACCGCATCACCGAAGTGGAGACCAGCGCCGATGGCGTGCATTGGCAGCGCGATGCGCGGTACTTCTACTACCCCCATGGCCCCTTGGAGCGCACCGAGCTGGGCGCGCATGTGGTGCAGGGCACCGATTACGCCTACACCTTGCAAGGCTGGCTCAAGGGCATCAACGGCGACCGCCTCGACCAGCGCACCGACAT
>CAZFBP010000084.1:5380-11378 GCA_964517255.1 uncultured Chryseobacterium sp. | reverse complement strand
TTGCCCACCTCGCTCTCATCCACCTTGCCCTGGAAGATCAGGTCGGCCATGTCGGCGATGGCGGCGATGGTGGTGCCCTCGTTGAAATTGTTGCGCTCGATCACGCTGTTGCCCTCCTTCACGGGCACGTCGAGCACCATGCCTTCGATGGTGCTGCGCACCACGGTGTTGCCCGCGCTGCTGCGGCTGATGCCATCGCGCACCACTTGCAGCGCCTCCTGCGCCGCCCCGAGCTCCTGCTTCGCGTTCCTCAGCGCGATGTCGTAGCCCTGCATCTCGGCGGCGCTGATCACGCCCTTGGCGAGCAGCGGCGCGTTGCGATCGCTGGTCATTTGCGCGTTCTGCACGCCGATCTCGGCCGCCCGCACGCGGTTCTCGGCGGTGCTCAGGCTGAGCATGTCGGGCACGATCTGGATCTTGGCCAGGGGCTGGTCCTTCTTCACGAGTTGCCCCGCCTCCACGTACAGCTCACGGATGATGCCGCTCACCACCGGCTTGATGAGGATCTCCTTGCGCGGCACGATCTTGCCGTTGGCCACGGTCTTCTTGATGATGCTGCTCTTCTTGGGGCGTTCGGTGGAGAAACGCTCCTTCTCCGGCTGGCTCTTCTGGTAGAGGAAGAGCATGGTCCAGATGAAGAGCAGCGCGAGGCCGCCGAGCAGGAGGTACTTGAGGATCTTCTTCATGCGAGTGGGGCGGTTCTGTTTGGGGTGCGGTGATGCTGGGTACGGTCCTATTCAGCGCGCAGCGCGTCAACGGCTTTGATGGCAAGGGCGCGGCGCGCGGGGAGGAAGCCGGCGAACAAGCCACCGAACGCGAGCACGGTGAAGGCCGCGATGGCCACGCTGAGGGTCACGCCGGGGTCGCGGATGAATTGGCCTTCGATGGTGATGTCGAAGATGGTCTCCACGATCCAGAGGTTCTCGATGAGGCCGATGCCGGCGAGCAGGCCGATGTAGCCGCCGATGAAGATGAGCACGAGCGCCTCGAAGGTGATCTGCGAGGTGATGCTGCGCGGCGTGGCGCCGATGCTCCGGCGTATGCCGATCTCCTTCGTGCGCTCCTTGATGCTGATGAGCATGATGTTGCCGATGCCGATCACGCCCGCGAGCAGCGAAAGGACGCCCACCACCCAGGCCACGAAGGCGATGAACCAGAAGAGCATGTTCATGGTGGTGTAGATCTCCGCCAGGTTGAAGCTGCCGAAGGCGTTGTCGTCCGTGGGGTCCACGCGGTGCTTGCGGGCCATGAGCAGCTTCACCTCCTTCTGGATGCGGTCCACATCCTCTCCATCCTCGCCCACGATGCTGAACCAGTGCACCATGTTGATGCTGTTGAACGCCTTCTGGAAGGTGGTGAACGGCACGTAGATCTTGGCCTCCGGGTTATCGCCCATCTCGGCGCTGCTCTTCTTCTCCATGGTGCCGATCACCTGGAAGTACACTCCGTTGATGCGGATGTGCTTGCCCAGAGGGTCCTCCTTGCCGAAGAGGCGCTCCACCACCTGCTTGCCGATCGCGCACACCTTGCGCTCCTCGTTCAGGTCTGCGTGATTCAGGAACCGCCCCTGCAGCAGGCGCACCGCCTCCACGCCCAGCACCTCGGGCTCGGCGCCGTAGATGCTGAACGCAGCGGTCTTGCTCTTGTAGTTGACGTTGTTGCCGCCCTGCCAGCCACCGAGCTGGAGCTGCGGGGAGCAGATGCGGATGCCCGGCACCTGATCGCGGATGAGCTGGATGTCGGCGTTATCGAAGGTGAATTGGCGGCCGCGCTGGAAGCCCGCGTAGGGCTTGGTGGTCGGCATGGTCCAGATGAAGCAGCAGTTGCTGGCGAAGCCTTCGAACCCGCTCATGATGGCGTTGCGCAGGCCGTTGCCCATGCCCAGCATCATCACCAGCATGAAGATGCCCCAGCTCACCCCGAGCATGGTGAGGAAGCTGCGCAGCTTGTTGCGCCGCAGCGTCATCATCACCTCGTTCCAGCGCTCGCTATCGAACATGGCTCATGCGTGGGGTCACTCGTCGCGCAGGGCTTCGATGGGTTGTATGGCCGCGGCTCTCCGCGCGGGGAAGTAGCCCGCCATGGCGCCTGCGGCGATCATGGCGGCCAAGGAGTAGATGGCCGTCCGGAAATCGATGGTGGGGTTCTCGAAGTACGGATTGCCAGGCACCGCTGCGGCGAGCCCTTCGAGCAGCAGCACGGCGAAGGCAAGCCCGAAATAGCCGAAGAGCACGGTGACGAAAAGGGCCTCGAGCATGACCTGCGCGATGACGTTCGCGGGCGTGGCGCCCATCGCCTTGCGGATGCCGAGCTCCTTGGTGCGGTCCTTCACCACAATGAGCATGATGTTGCCGATGCCCACGATGCCCGCCAGCAGGCTGCCGATGCCGATGAACCAGATGAAGATGCTGATCCCGGTGAACACGTTGTTGAAGGTGCCCACGTTCTCCACGTTGTTCTCCAGCCAAAGCGCGCGGTCGTCGGTGGGGTCGAAGTTGTGATTGCGCGCAAGGGTGTGCCGGGCGCGGTCCTCGGCCATGGCCGCCCCTTGCGGGCTGGCATCGGCGAAGCTGAACATGATCTGCCTCACCTCGCGGTTGGCGTTGAAGACCTTCTGCGCGCAGCTGAGCGGTATGAACACCGGGCTGCGCCGCATCATGCCGCCCTCGCCGGCGTTCTCGAACTTGTACAGGCCCACCACCTGGAACGGCACCCCGTTCACGTTCACCCATTCGTTCAGGAAGGGCTCCTCCTTGAAGAGCTCCTTCCGCGCATCGTCCGCGATGACGATCACCTTGCGCGCCTCGCGCTCGTCCACTTCGTTGATGAAGCGCCCCTCGACCACGGTCTGCCGTTGCAGCAGTTGGTGCTCGCTCATGATGCCGTTGATGTCGTAGCTCCCGAAGTTCTTGCCGTACTGCACCTGGCTGGCCCCGCGCCACACCCGGTAGCTGCCGCTGATGTGCTCCAGGCCGGGGATCGCGTTGCGCAGCGCCGCCACGTCGTCCTCGTCGAGCTGGATGTCGCGATTCGCCGGGAGCCCGTTCCACGGCTTGCTCGTCTCACCGCCCCAGATGCTGATGCTGTTGGTGGCCGTGTTCGCGAAGCCTTGGCTGAAACCGTTCCGCAACCCGCTGCCCAGCCCGAGCAGGATGATCAGCATGAAGATGCCCCAGAACACCGCGAAGCCCGTGAGCACCGTGCGCAATTTGTTCTTGCCGATGCTCTGCAGGATCTCGCCCCAGGTCTCCCTACTGAACATCGGCCATGAGGGTTGAAGGCATCACGTGCGCATCCTCGATCAACCCATCCTTCAGGCGGATCACACGCTGGGTGGCCGCCGCCACTTCCCTTTCATGCGTCACGATCACCACGGTGAGGCCCAAGTCCCTGTTCACGCCGGTGAGCAGTTCCATCACCTCGTGGCTGGTGGTGCTGTCCAGTGCGCCGGTGGGCTCGTCGGCCAGGATGATCTTGGGGCTGCTGACCAGCGCCCGCGCGATGGCCACGCGCTGCTTCTGCCCGCCGCTCATCTCGTTGGGCATGTGCTTCGCCCAGTCCCTCAGGCCCACTTTCTCGAGCATGGCCATGGCCAGGTCGTTGCGCTTGCGGCGCGCCACGCCTTGGTAGTAGAGCGGCAGCGCCACGTTCTCCATGGCGTTCTTGAAGCTGATGAGGTTGAAACTCTGGAACACGAAGCCGATGTACTTCGAGCGCAGCAGCGCATTCTCCGTTTCGCTCTGCCCCTTGATCAGCATGCCATCGAGGTGGTACTCGCCTTGATCATAGCCATCGAGGATGCCGATGATGTTGAGCAAGGTGCTCTTGCCGCTGCCGCTGGCGCCCATGATGCTCACCAGTTCGCCCTTGCCCACGCTGAGATCGATGCCCTTGAGCACAGGCAGGATATTCGCCCCCATGCGGTAGGCCTTGCGGATGCCTCTGAGCTCGATCATGCGATGCGTGAATGCGCGACGGCGCCGAATGTACCGGCGGTGCCCGAGCGGGCGGCGTGGCCTACATGAGCGGTGGCGATCCCGGAGGAACGGCCCGTGACCGGAAATGCTATTGTTTCACCACTTGCGCGCGCTGCACCACGCGGCCGTCGGCCGTGCGCAACCCGATGGAATACGTGCCCGCATCGAGCCTGGCCATGCTGATGTCCACGCTGCCCGATTCCGTGAGCGGCATCAGCCCGACCAGCCGACCCATCACATCGCGCAGCTCGATCTCCGTGGCCGCAGCCAGCGAAACGCTGAAGGCCACGCGCACACCATCCGCTGTTGGGTTGGGCGCTACGATCATACCAAGACGATCGCCGCATGACCGCAGCTCCACCACTCGGCTCACGGTCTCCTCGCCGGTGATGTCCGATTGCCGGATCCGGTAGTAGACCACCTCCCCGACCGGAGCTTCCGGATCCACGAACAGGTACTCCGTCAACTCCTGCGTGTCGCCCATGCCATTCACGCGGCCGGCCTCCTTCCAGGAGACCGCATCGGTGCTGCGCTCAACCGTGAAATGGCTGTTGTGCCATTCGCTGCCGGTGGCCCATTCGATCATTGCCCGTCCATCGGCGCACTCCGCGTTCATGCTCAGCAATTCAACCGGGAGCGTGCAGTTCAGGCCCGCTGTTCCCGTCCAATCCAGAAGGAAGCCGTTGCTGCCCGAGTTGGCCGACCAGCCATTGATCATGATGTAGTAGATCTGGCCGGCGGTGGCGTTGATCGGCGCCACCCACTGATCGCCGTACACATCCTCTGAGTTGTCGACGGCTCCGTTGCCGAGGCCTGTGTTGCCGCTGCCGGCACCGATCGCATACGAGCATCGCAGGGGCGTGCCGAGCGAGGCGCACGATACGTTGGGGCCGAAGACGACCGGGTCGAAGTCATCGGCGTTGTTGTTCGGGTTGATGGTGAAGGCCAAGGTGCCGCTGGTCTGGATCTGCACCCGGTACCAATTCGTGTAGTTCTCCGAGGTCACGCAGCCGGAGCATCCTTCGGCCGTGATGCCCGGCCCAGGGGACGCATCGTTCAGGTTGACGTCGGAGCACACGTTGGTGGCGAAGGCGCAATCGCTGTTCGTAGTGCCGCTGGGGCCGCTCGCGCAGGGAACGCAACTGATCGTCGCCGTCCATCCAGCGAGCTGGACCGTTCCGTCTGAGACCATGCGGAAGGTGAGGCAGCCGCTGGGGTTGCTGGCCGTGATGGTGCCGGGGCTGGTGGTGCAGTTGCTCCAGAGCGCAGGGCTGTTCTGCACTGGACCGTTGAGGATCGAGAGGTAGTCGCAGCAGCTATTCGGCCCGAAGCAGAGGAAGTAGGTGTCGTTCATGGCGAACTGCGTGAACGTGGCGCGCACGCACATGCCGGCCTGGTTCGGGCAAAAAGTGCGGAATATGTTGTTGATGTTGGCCGCGTAGTTGCCACCTGCGCCGCCATTGTCGTAGTACGTGCCGGAGCAGGTGGTCACCATGCAAGCGCCGGTGTAGGTGTTCTGCTGGCCCACGGTGGGGTGCAGGTACGTCTGCGCGGATACCTCGAAGGAAGCAGCCAAGCCGAGGCAGAGCGGGCCGATATGCCGCAACCTGATCATGGCGTTCCGCTCTTGAGGGCCGATGGCGCGAGCGCAGCGGCCTTGCAGGTCAGGTAGGCGTGCCGGTCGGCCACGGAAAGGCTCGCCAGCACCATCGTCTCGAAGCGGTCGCGGGAGAATAGCAATAGCCGTTTGCCGGTCGCGGCATCCTCCACGATCGCATCCTCGGACTCGAGGCGGGCGTTGTCGTGCACGTGCAGGTCCACCATCAGGACCTCCTCTTCCGTGGCCTCCCTGAACTCGAGCCCTTCCTGCACCAGGAACGAGCTGCCATAGAACAGCAGCAATCCCTGGTACTTGTAGTGGCCGTGCTGCCGCAAGTCGTCGATCTGCTCCGCCGTGTACCGGCTCTGCACTTTCTGCAAGGCGGCGTCCTGCTGCGCGTGCGCGCCAAGAGCCAGGAGCG
>CAZFBP010000084.1:0-5280 GCA_964517255.1 uncultured Chryseobacterium sp. | reverse complement strand
TGCCTCGCCTTGACTGGCGCGGCCTTCGCGCAGAACGCCTTCCAGCGCGCGGTGCTCAACGACACCATGCCCAACCTGGCGCCCAATCCGGGCTTCGAGGAGGCGCGCGCCACCTGTGTGTGGACCACCGACCCGGCCAAGTTCGCGGCCAACGTGCCGGGCTGGAGCTCGCCCACCCAGACCACGCCCGATCATTTCAGCACGACCCTCGACCCCGAATGCTGGGCCCACCCCCGGCAGCACAGCGGCGGCAAGCAGAGCACGCACAGTGGCCAGGGCATGGTGGGCATCAAGACGTACGGGAAGGGCAACACGCCCACCTACTGGCACGAGTACATCCAGGCTGAGCTGAAGGAGCCCTTGCAAGCGGGCGTTCGTTACATCGCCGAATGCTGGGCGTTGCGCGCGGTGAAGAGCAATGACGCGAGCAACCATGTGGGCATGCTCCTCACGGATGCGCCCATCAGCACACGCGACCGTCTTCCACTGCACATCACGCCGCAAGTGAATGAGGAACGGCTCATCAAGGGAGGCTGGCACAGGGTGCGCGGCGTGTTTGATGCCGCTGGCACGGAGCGATTCGTGCTGATCGGCAATTTCTACGGCGACGATGCCACGCTGCATGAGCGCCAGCCGCAAGGCGAGCGCGGAGCCTATTACTTCATCGATGACGTGAGCGTGCGCATCGCGCCGCCCGGAACGGCCCTGACGCCGAAGCCCAAGGAGAGCCTGCCGCCGCCGCCGCGCCCCGTGGTGCCCGATCACGTGAGCAGCACCACCGTGGACATTCAGCAGGTGGAACCGCAAGTGGGCACGCGCGTGCGACTCGACAACGTGCAATTCGCTTTCGACAAGGCCGACCTGCTGCCCGGTTACGAGAAGGAATTGGAGAAGCTCGTGGACCTGATGACCGACTTCCCATACCTGCGCGTGGAGATCGAGGGCCACACCGACGATCAGGGCAGCGATGAATACAACCTGAAGCTGAGCGATGCACGCGCCAAGGCTGTGGTGGATTTCCTGCTGAAGAAGAAGGTGGAGAAGGAACGCCTCTCCTGGCATGGCTACGGCGAGAGCAAGCCCCTGCGTCCCAACGATTGCGAGCCGAACCACGCCATCAACCGGCGCGTGGAATTCCGGATCATCGAACGATGACCCTAGCGGCCTGAACAGGTCCTCCCGCCTCTCGCACATCCGCTCCCTTCCAAGTCCCATTCAAGCCGCGCTGAATCGGCTTTGTACCGCGCGATGCCGAATGGCTCTCCCGCATGTGAATGGTCAAACGCCCTCGGAGGCCAGGGACTCCGCGGACCGCGCATTGTGAGCGTCACTCTGCCCAGTTGACCTCGATCTGATCGACGAGGAATCCAGGCTTCCATCATTGTTCGGAGCTATTGGCCAAGACGGATGTGGATCCAAGCTGAATGAAACCCTAAGACCCATTTCCGCCTCGACGAATTGACTCGATTTCCCGACGAAACTTGACAGCGGGGTTCAAGCCCTGATATGTTCGCGCCACTCTTCTGCGAACGGATCGCACTTCAGACGACGCCTTTGAACGCTGGGACCGGACACAACGGGCCAGCGACATGCGATTCAACACCACGCTCCACGAGGGCGCCGCGCCTGCGGTGAACCTCGCTTCCCCCTCTGATTGCCTTTGGCTGGACCCCGAGCTGGGCTTGGGGACCGTGCCTTCGAACAACCGAACCGAACCGGATGACCAAAACACCTACACGATGCAACTGACCAATTCCTCAACAACAAGTCGAGCGATCGCCGCCCTCTGGCTGATGCTCCTCTGGCTGCCGTCCTCGATAACCTTGGCGCAAAAGGCCCACAGCGTGGCCGCTGCTTCAAAGCACGAAGCGCAGGCGAAGCATCAAGGTCATCAGCACGATGACCTGACGCATCTGCTCAATATGCACGAGCAGCAAATCCACTTCACAGAGAATAAAGGGCAATTCGGGCCGGGCGTGCTCTTCCGCGCCGACTTCCCCTTCGGTCAGGCCGTGGCCACGCCGCAAGGCATGGTGGTCACCGCATTCGATCCCGTGGAAGTGGAGAAGCGCATCGCCGACGGCTTCGCCATCGAAGAAGAGCAGCGGCAGGGACGGCCCGTACGCGAGCTCAGCTGGCGCCGCCGGGGCCATGCATGGAAAATGCGCTTCCTCGGGGCACAGCCGGGTATGAAGGCCGAAGGCCTGGATGCGCACGAGGAGACCTTCAACTACTTCGTGGGCGAGCGGCATGCGACTGATGTGCGGAGCTATCAGGAAGTGTGGTACCGCGATGTGTATCCCGGCATCGATGCCCGCTACTACCCCGCTTCCGACGGCTCGCTGGAGTACGATATGGTCGTCATGCCCGGCGCCGACGCCAGCCGGATCGCCATCGCGCACGACGGCATCGGCAAGATGCACGTTGACGAGAAAGGCCAACTGCTGATCGAGACCGTGCTCGGCGAAATGGCCCATCCTTCACCGCATGTGTACCAGCGCATCAACGGCCGCGAGACGGTGGTTACCAGCCGTTACAAGGTGGAGGGCGCGAATACCCTGCGATTCGAACTGGGCGCCTACGACAAGCGCCACCCGCTGGTGATCGACCCCATTGCCATGCGTTGGGCCACCTGGATCAACACGAACAGCAGCAGCGACAACCACGGCCACTGCATCTGGGTGGACCCCAGTGACGGCGCCATCTACGTGGTGGCCCGCGTGATCGGAACCACTGACCAGATCACGCCCGGCGCATTCGACACCAGCGAGAATGGAGCGCTGGAGATGATCGTGGGCAAATACCTGGAACCAGCCACCGTGGGAGGCAGCGGCACGCGGGTGTGGCAGACCTATATCGGCGGCAATGGGGATGACAATCCCTACGCGATGGAACAGGGCCCTGACGGCAACCTCTACATCACCGGCCAGACGAGCAGCACCAACTTCCCATTGCTCGGCGGCCCTGTCTTCAGCGGCACCAGCATCGACCAGCAGGCGCAGAGCGGCATCGATGTGTTCGTGCTGAAGATCAACACGGCTGGCAATTCGATCAAAGCCGCAGTGGTCGGCGGGAATGGCTCCGACGACAACTATGATGTGAGGACCGCCGTGAACGGCGATGTCTTCGTCTGCGGGAGCACCACGAGCACCAACCTGCTCACCCTGAACGCGGGCAGCGGCGCCAGCAACTCCAACAACGGCAGCAGCGACGCGCTGGTGTTCCGCATCAACCAGGACCTCAGCGCCCTTTCGTGGATGCGCAACTACGGCGGCAGCGGGGCCGATCGCGCGACCATCATGCTGCACAACGCCGCCAGCGGTGACCTCTTCGTGGGCGGCAACACGAGCAGCACCAATTTCCCGACGGTGAGCCCGCGACAGAGCACGCGCGGCGGCACCAGCGCCGGCTTCATCCAAAGGCTCAATGCGACCACGGCGGCAACGACCTGGTCCTCCTATTTCAGCAGCGACGCCAACGACGACGCCAATCTGCTCTGCATGGAGTTCAACGCGGACAGGACCGAACTCTACTTCGGAGGAGTGACCGAAGGCTTGAACAGCGCGAACATCACCGCCGGCGCCTATGATACAGGGCACAATGGCAGCAACGATTTCTATGTGGCGCACATGGACATCAACCAGAATTTCCTGCAAGGCACCTACGTCGGCGGCACGAGCAACGAGGTGAACATGATGGGGCTCAACGTGGACCTGAACAACGACGTGTTCGCGTTCGGCTACACCAACAGCTCGAACTTCCCCATGAGCGCCGCGCCGAACGTGCCCTTGCAGTCCACGAACAACGGTGGCAACGACAAGGTGTTCTTCAAGCTGGAGAGCGACCTGAGCGCGCTGGAGTTCAGCACCTACTACGGGGGCAGCACCGATGACTACGACCCTGTCGGTGAGCGCGGCATCAAGTTCAGCAACTGCCGCATCTACACCATCGTCACTGCGCAGAGCAACAACATCCCGCTCTCCCAAGGCGCCATCAACACCACGAAGAACAGCCCCACTAACCGGTACGAGCCGGGTCTTGTGGTCTGGGCGAACCCGCCGGACCTGCTGGGGAACACCATCAACTACCAAGGTGTCTCCATCTGCCCGGGCGCGACTCCCGGCGACATCAGCGGATCGCTGCCGAGTTACACCCTGCCCACGATTGTCCGCAACAACGTGGCATCGGGCTATCCATCGCTCGGAAATGCGGCCTCGTTCCAATGGCAAGTGAGCTCCGACAGCCTGAATTGGACGAACATCCCAGGCGCCACGGGCCAGGACCTGCTCGGCTCGCAGGTCGGCCCCATAACGCAGGACACTTACATCCGTCGGATCATCGGCGGCGACGCGTGCATCCTCGCGGGCGCTGCTGATCAGGTCGTGCGCGTCCGCATCATGACCGTTGAGGGTGAAGAGAACGACCCGCTCTGCCACGGCGCCGCGACTGGAAGCATCACGGCCACCGCTGACGGCCTCGCTCCGTTCGGTTATCTCTGGAGTGACGGTCAGACCACGCAGACGGCCATCAACCTGCCCGCAGGCCCAATCACGGTGACGGTGACCGATGCGAATGGCTGCTCCGCCTCGGGGAACTTCACCCTGGGTCAGCCAACCGCCGTGGGCGCGAACGTCAACACCACGCCGGATCAATGCAGCACGAGCACCGGTGGTGCCAACGCATCCGGCACCGGTGGCACACCCGGGTACACGTATCTCTGGAGCACAGGCGCCGCAGGTCCGAACCTGACCGGCGTTCCTGCAGGAAGCTACACGGTGACCGTGACCGATTTCAATCAATGCAGCAGCATCGTGCCGGTGCAGATCGGCGGCTCGCTGAGCCCGGTGGCGAACGCGGGCGCTGATGCGGCGATCAATTGCCTTACAGGATCATCCATCCAGCTGAGTGGTTCAAGCCCAAGTCCAGGTGTCGATTTCTCATGGGTCGGGCCGGGTATCCTAAGCGGTGGCGATACGCCCTCTCCAACGGTGAACCAGGCCGGGACCTACACGTTGACGGTAACCGATCCTCAGACCAATTGCTCTGGAAGCGATCAGGTCGAAGTGACCATCGATATCGCTACACCCGGCGCGCAAGCCAGCGGCGGAACCATCACCTGCGGCAACGAGTGCGTGATGCTGCAAGGCAGCGGCAACGGCAGCTTCTCATGGAGCGGCCCCGGCAACTTCACCAGCAACGACCAGAACCCCACCGTGTGCGCGGCAGGCACTTACACGCTCACCGTCACCGGCGCCAACGGATGCACCAGCACCGCGACCG
>CAZFBP010000083.1:9606-11392 GCA_964517255.1 uncultured Chryseobacterium sp. | reverse complement strand
GTCGGTGGTCTCGCTCACGGCGGCGATGCGGACGCTGTCTCCTTGCACGCAGGCGCTGAGGCGCCTGGTCTTGCGCGCGCGCATCCTCCCGTTCTTGTCGGGGATCGGATCGCCGTGCGGGTCGAATGACGGATGGCCCAGGTAGGCATCGAGCTTGTCGATGAGCTTCTCGCTGGCCACGTGCTCCATCTGCTCGGCCACCTCGTGCACCTCGTCCCAGCCGAAGCCGAGGCGATCCACGAGGAAGGTCTCCCATAAGCGGTGCCTGCGCACCAGTTGCAGCGCGAGGGCCTCGCCCTTCGCGGTGAGCTTCACGCCGTAGTAGGGCTCGTGCTTCACCAGCTTCTTCTCGGCCAGCTTCTTGAGCATGTCCGTCACACTGCTCGCCTTGGTGCGCAGGCGCTCGGCGATCTCCTTCGTGAAGGCGCTGTCATCATCTTGCAGCAGGGCGAACACGGCCTTGATATGGTCTTCTTCGCTCCGGGTGAGCATGTTGGATGGCGGCTAATGTAGAAAAAAGATTAGCCATGACTAATAAACGAATTACTTTGGTCGCGTGCTTCGGTCATCGGTTCTCTTCCTGCTCGCGTTGCCCGTCCTGGGCTATGGCCAATGCACCCTGCGCGGCACGGTGATCGGGAAGGAAGGGCCGGTGCCTTTCGCCAGCCTGGCCATCGAAGGCCAGATGCGCGGCACAGCGGCGGATGCCCGCGGCAAGTTCATTCTGGAGGACGTGCCTTGCCCGCAGGTCCGCATCGCGGTGAGCGCGGTGGGCTACCAGAGGGCGGTCTCGGAGCTGCGTGCCGATGGCGCGGCCGTCACGATCCAATTGGAGCGCGATGTCGCGGAGCTGGACGAAGTGGTGGTCACCGGCAGCCTGCGCGAGATGTCGCGCAGCGAGAGCCCTGTGCCGATCGAAGTGGTCACGCCAAGGCTCTTCCGCCGCAATCCGTCGCCCGCGCTCTTCGATGCCGTGGGCATGGTGAACGGCGTGCGGCCACAGGTCAATTGCAGCGTGTGCGCCACAGGCGACATCCACATCAACGGCATGGAAGGGCCGTACACCATGGTGCTCATCGACGGCATGCCCATCGTGAGCGGGTTGAGCACGGTGTACGGATTGAGCGGCATCCCCACAGCGTTGATCGAGCGCGTGGAGGTGGTCAAAGGGCCAGGCAGCGCGCTCTACGGCAGTGAGGCCATGGGCGGCATCATCAACGTGATCACCAAAGACCCGGCGCTTGCCCCGCGCATCAGCCTCGATGCCATGACGACCGGATGGCAGGAGCACAGCCTCGATGCGGGGGCGCGCATCGCGAAGGGCAAGATCGCGGGCCTCTTCGGATTGAGCGGCTACTGGTACGATGCTCCGCGCGACGACAACCACGATGGCTTCACCGACCTCACCATCCAGAAGCGCGCATCGCTCTTCAGCAAGTGGAACCTGCGCCGACCGGAGCGACGGGTGGCGAGCATCGCAGGCCGTCACGTCCTTGAGGACCGATGGGGCGGGCAGATGGAGTGGACGCCCGATTTCGCCGGCAGCGACAGCATCTACGGCGAGACGATCGGCACGCGGCGCTGGGAGCTGATCGGGCAGTACCAATTGCCCATGCAGGAGCGCGTCACGGCGCAGCTGAGCTGGAACCGCCACGAGCAGCGCAGTTGGTATGGCACCACGCCATTCAACGCGGATCAAGAGGTGCTCTTCGCGCAGCTGCTCTGGAGCCACCGCTTCGCCATGCGCCATCACGTGCTCGCTGGCGCGGCCTATCGCCAGACGCTC
>CAZFBP010000083.1:0-9596 GCA_964517255.1 uncultured Chryseobacterium sp. | reverse complement strand
CTCTACACGGACGATACGCCCATCGCGCTCACGACGGAGAATGGCTCAGTGACCCAACGACGACCACTGCCGGGCCTGTTCGCGCAGGATGAATGGTCGGTGACTGAGACGCACTCCTTGCTCGGCGGCTACCGCATCGATAGCGATCGGGACCACGGCCTGGTGCATTCGCCCCGGCTGGCCTGGAAGCATGCGCCGAACGGCAAGCTCACCGTGCGCGGCAGCTTCGGCACGGGCTATCGCGTGGTGAACCTCTTCACCGAGGAGCATGCAGCGCTCACTGGGGCGCGCACCGTCGTCGTCGCTGAAGACCTTCTTCCGGAACGTTCATGGAACGGCACCTTCAATGTGGTGCGCCGCTGGCCGGGCGAGAGGCGCGCGATCACCTTGGATGCCTCAGCCTTCCTCACGCGCTTCGGCAACCGGGTCCTGCCCGATTACGACAGCGACCCCGACCTGATCGTCTATCGCAACCTGCAAGGGCACGGCATCACACGCGGGTTGAGCGCGAACGTTGAGGCGCGCATCGGGCCGCATTGGCGTGGCATGGCGGGCGCCACCTGGCTGCAAGCGTGCATCGTGGAGCAGGGCAGGAGCAGCGAGCAGATGCTCACGCCGAGCTGGTCGGGCACCTTCGCGGTCGGGTACGAGCGCAAGCGTTCCGGCGCGGTGGATCTAACGGGTCAGTGGTACGGCCCCATGCGCCTGCCCGTGCAACCGAACGATTTCCGGCCCGAGCGATCACCATGGCACGCGCTGGTGAACGTGCAGTACCGCCGATCAATCGGTGGGCGCATCGAGTTCTATGGCGGCGTGAGGAACCTGCTCGATTTCGTTCCGCGCGACCCCATCATGCGGCCTTTCGACCCCTTTGATCGGCGGGCCGGCGATGCGGCCTCGAACCCGCACGGCCTCACCTTCGATACGAGCTACATGTATGCGCCGATGCAAGGGCGGAGGTGGTTCGTAGGGCTGCGGTTCACGCTCCGTTGAGGTTCCCGGATGAACGGAACTTGGTTGGGAGCGGTCGAGGGTTGCGACCAACGCGCACGGCCATTGCCATGGGTTGCGGGTTGGAGAATTTCAACCTGCGACTCCATCGACCTCCAACCACCTCAACCTGCCGCCGGCAGGCAAGCCTGCATCTACATTCGCACTATGTTCCTCAAGCGCCTCTTCTACTACCTGAATCCGGCCACGCTCTTCGGCAAGCCGAATCCCGATTTGAGCGTGCGGTTCATGCATGGCATCAACCGCATCAGCATCCTGCTCTTCCTGGCCTGCGTGGTGGTGATGGTGGTGCGCTCGCTGCTGAGATAGGAGATGAAAGAGGCTGACTTCATCCGCCTCGACCGCCAGCGGCGACTGGTTGCCGTGCGTTCGGAAGGGGAGCACCTCGGATCACGCGGGCACGGCGGCCATCGCGTGCACCTCTACCGCATGGATGGCTTCTTCTGCGAGATCTGGATGCGAGTGGGCTGGCAGGATGTGGAGTGGATCGAGGTGGCGCGCAGCACAGAGGTGCTCAGCGAATATGTCAAGCTCGACCTCCGCGGGCTCTAGCCGCCGTTCCACACGCGCCAGCTCGCCTCGGCCTGCGCATGAAGCATGTCCAGGCCATTTGCGGTGGCTGCGCCGCGCAGCTTCCCTTCGCGCAGGAAAGCGGTCTCCGCAGGGTTGTACACCAGGTCGATGAGCACATGCTTTGGCCCGATCGCATCGTAAGGGATGGGCGGCAGCGAAGCCGTATCGGGGCGCGTGCCCAGCGGCGTGGCGTTGATGATGAGCGTGCACACATCCACCACGATCGGCTCCACGAGGTCGTAGGTCATGTCGCCGCGCTCGCGGCTGCGGCTCACCACGCGGAACTTGATGCCGCGCTCCTTCAGCACGAAGGCCACGGCACGGCTCGCGCCACCGCTGCCCAGCACCAGCGCGCGCGGCTTCTTGCCCTGTAGCAACGGGAGCAGCGTCTGACGGAATCCTTCCACATCGGTGTTGTAGCCGATGAGCCTCTCGCCATCAATGCGGATCGTGTTCACCGCGCCCACGGCAGCAGCGAGCGGATCGACGGCGTCGAGCAAGGGCATCACCGCTTGCTTGAATGGAATGGTGACGTTCAATCCGCGCAGGCCGGGCGTATCGCGGACCAACGCGCGCAGCTCATCGGTGCTGTCAAGCTCGAAGCGGTCGTAGCGGTGGTCACGCAGCCCTTCGCGCTCGAACTTCTCCGTGAAATAGCGCTGGCTGAAGGAATGGGTGAGGGGCTTGCCAATGAGGCCGTAGCGGATCACGGGCTGGGGAACGCTCAGGCCTTGCGCGTATTGCGGTGCCGGATGAACTCGATCAGCATGGGCAGGACGCTGATGAAGACGATGGCGAGGATCACCGTCTCGTAGTTCTTCTGCACGAAGGGATGCTGGCCGAAGAGGAAGCCGGAAAGCAGCAGCAGGCCGATCCACAGCGCGCCGCCGAGCACATCGAAGGGGAGGAATTTGCGGCGGTAACTCATGGCGCCGATGCCCGCCACGAAGGGCGTGATGGTGCGCACGATGGGCACGAAGCGCGCGATGATGATGGTCTTCACGCCGTACTTCTCGAAATAGGCGTGCGTCTTGTCGAGGTGCTTGTGCTGCACCAGGTCGCGGCCGAGGAGCCGCCACTTGGCCACGCGCGGCCCGAAGAAACGGCCCACCCAGTAATTGATGTTGTCGCCGAGCACGGCGGCGGCGAAGAGCAGGAGGAAGAGCGTGGCCAGGTCGAGCGAGGCGTTGGCCCCTGCGGCCAGCGAGCCGGCCACGAAGAGCAGCGAGTCGCCGGGGAGGAAGGGCATGATCACCAATCCGGTCTCGATGAAGATGATGGCGAAGAGCAGCGCATAGACCCAGGTGCCGTACGCGGCGATGAAGGCCGGGAGCGTGACGTTGAGGTGGGTGATGAAGTACCAGAAGTCCTGGATCAGTTCCATGGGTTCGGCGTTCGGTCAGTCGCAGTTCAGGGGCTCCACTTCGGCGCTCCAGGCGAGTATGCCGCCCTGCAGGCTCATCAGCCCGGAGAATCCGTATCGCGATTCCAAAGCTTGGATCACGGCAGCCGATCGGTTGCCGCTCCTGCAATGCAGGATCACCGGCACATCACGCCGGATCTCCGCGATGCGGTCGATCACCTCGCCCAAGGGGATGAGGGTGCCCCCGATGCTGCAGGCCTCCGCCTCGTACGGCTCGCGCACGTCGATGAGCTGATGGGCGGCGCCACTCGCACGCAGCCTCTTCAGTTCGGCGCAGCTGATCTCGGTCATTGGCGGGGGCAAGGATAGCTAAAGCCGGTTGAGGGTTGGAGGTTGGCGCCAACGCGAGGGCCACGGCCACAGGTTGAGGGTTGGAGGTTGGCGCCAACGCGAGGGCCACGGCCACAGGTTGAGGGTTGGAGGTTGGAACCAACGCGCGGGCCACGCCTTCAGGTTGAGGGTTGAGTCCAACCCCCAACCTTGCTCAACCTTCACCCCCCAACCTCACTTCCGCTTGAAATCGAGCTTGTGGAAGTGGAAGTCTGGACTGTGCAGGTCGATCCGGAAGCCCGTGACCTTGTGGTCGGCATCGAAGGTGAAGGTGATGTAGCCCGGCTCCAGGAAGGGGTCGGCGTGCAGCCATTGATAGGTGTCGAAGTGCCAATGCGTGAGCGCTCCGGTGAACAGTTCGGGTGCCGGCTTCAGTAGCAACGCGAGCTTGCCGTCCTTCTCGGTGATCAGCGCATCGCCGTAGATCCTGTCCGTGTAGGTGCCTGCGAACGCCGAGGCGGCGAGCGAAGGCTTCGTCTTCAGCACGCGCGCGTTCGTTCGGCTGGCCACGCGCTTGGCCTCGCGCTCCTGCCGCTTGGCCAGGCGCGGCAGCATGTCGGCCACGGGGTCGGCCTTGCCATCGCCGAGGTAGAGGTCGAGGATCTCCGCGGTGATCGCGAACACGCTGTACGATTCGCCGTTGCCCAGGCAGATCACCGCCAGGTCCTTGTCGGGCACCACCGCATGGTTCAGGATGAAGCCGGGCATGCCACCGCTGTGCGTGATCACCGTCTCGCCGTGATTCGACTCGAGGAACCAGCCGAGCGCGGCGCCATCGCGACGGCCGCCCATGGGCAGGTGCGCTTGCGTGATGCGCTCGTACGACGCCGTACTGAGGAAGGGCTTGCCACCCACCTTGCCTTCATCGGCCCACATGGCGTCCCACTTCGCCAAATCGTTCACCGTGCTCAGAACACCGCAGGCGCCATCGGCCCCGCGCAAGGCCTGGTAAGGCATGCTCTTCTGCGGCGATTTCGGGTCCTGGCCCTTGCGCACGTGCGGCAGCGCCACATCGCTCATGCCCGCGAGGTCGGCGGTCTCTACGCGGCTGCGCTCCATGCCGAGCGGCTTGAGGACGCGCTCGGCGATGAAGCGGTCCCAGCTCATGCCGCTCACGCTCTCCACCACGCGCGCGGCGGCGATGAACATGAGGTTGCTGTACCCGAAGTCGGTGCGGAAGCCATGCGCGAAGGGCTCTTGCGCGTGGCGCGCGAGGATCTCGTCTTGCGTGTAGCCGGTGCCGTACCAGAGCAGGTCGCCATCGAAGGTGTCCCAGCCGCTGCGGTGGCAGAGCAGGTCGGCCACGGTCATCTGCTCGGTCACGAAGGCGTCAGGCGTCTTGAACGCGGGCTGGTGCATGCGCACGGGATCATCGAAGCTCAGCTTGCCCTCATCGGCGAGCAGACCGATGGCGCAGGCCGTGAAGGCCTTGCTGATGCTGGCGCAATAGAACACGCTGTTCGGCGTGACCGGCTCGGGCTTGTCGATGTCGAGCTTGCCGTAGCCCTTGGCGAACACGAGCTGGCCATCCTTCACGATGCCCACGGCGAGGCCCGGCTGATCGAAGCTGATGAGCGCGTCGGCGATGTAGGCGTCGAGCGCCTTGAGGTCGGGCTGCTGGGCGCGCAACGCGAGCGGCAGCAGGAGGAAGGGGAGAAGCGCGATCCGGATCATGCGGCAAGTGTAGCCAACGGCGATCAGCGGTGGGCAACGGCAAGGGCCGTGCGGTTGAGCGCGCCTCGGGTCACGGCCGTCGTCCTGCCTCCTCGAATGCGTCCACGGGGCTCTTCAGATCGGCGAGGAGCGGCTCAAGCGCCGAGTAGCGCTTGATCACGTTGATGGCGAGCAGCCCCAAGGGGAGCATGATCGCGGAATCGACCATGGAGATGATCGCGCTGTTGGCGAGCGCGTCGATGGATGTAGCGGCACCCGCGAGGCGAACCGTGACTTGCGCGATGATGTTCGCTGCCACCCAGTACACCCACCAGACCGTGATGTGGTCCTTGCCCTTGGCCCGATCCGGGTCGGGTAACCGGTGCACCACCAGGTCAACCGTGCGTTCATGCAGTTCCACCATGATCCGGTACGGCTTGAAGAGGTTGATGATGGGGATGAACCAGGCGCCCGCCGCCATGCCCTCGCTCTCCTTGAGGTTCGCGGCGCGCCTGCCCAGGTTGAAGTAGGCGCGCCGGAACCACTGGATGAAGGTGATGGCCGAGATGATGAAGACGGCGGTGCGCAAGAAGGCGATGGCCATTTCGCGCATGTCGTTCGCATTGGCAGCGGCTTCGTCGAACTCGGCGCCCGCTTGCCAGCTGGTCAAGAGCCGGTATTCGAGGAAGGCCGAGAGCGCCATGAGCATGTCGCAGGCCACTACTGCCCAGATCATGGCAATGGCGATGCGCGCGCGTTGAGCGTTGGGTCGAAGAGCCTCCATGCTCAAGGGGCAACGACGCGGATGGCCTCGTGGCGCGTGGGCGTTACAAGCCTCAAGAGCAGCAGGCTTCCGCGCCAACCATCGACGCCAAGCTGCCAGCTGGTGCGTGGAGCGTTTCCGCTTCGAGTCGCGATCAATTCGCCCACAGAAGTGAACACATCGAGTTGGATGGACTCAGCGGCCGGGTTCGCATCGAACACGAGCAGGCCCTGCCCGTCAGGCGATGGAATCACGATGAATGACGGGCGTGCTGCACTGCTCTCCGGCACTGCTGCGTCGATGTCGCAGAGCAGCGGGTCGATCACGTTGGCGGCGCCCGGCGTGCTGCACATGCGTTGGAAGTCGGCGTTGTTGTCGGCGGTATCGGTGCCGTCGGGGAAGCGGCCAATGCTGATCCCATTCGCGAGGTTGCTGTCTTCCTGTGAAGCGCCCAGGCCTTCGGTGTAACCCGGCACGCCGCCGCCATAGCTCAACGCATCGAGCACGAGCGGCACGGGTTGGGTGATCACCAAGGCGATGGCGTCCGGCGACCCGTTCTGGATCAGATTGGTCGCGGGCGTCACAACGGCATTGCAGTTCGGCGTGGATGCGTTCGCGCAGAGCACGAAGAAGGAACCTGCAGGAAGTGCAGGCCAGCTCACGTTCTCCAGGGTGGCGTAAACCGCGTTGCCGCCCGCGTTGCCGTTCACCAGCGCCACTTGCAGGTATTGCAGCGGGAACGCGGATGATCCTGTATTCAGGATCTCGATGAATTCGGCGTTGTCGGTGCCGGGCTGGTCGTAGTCCACCTCGTTGATCACCAGTTGCGCCTTCGTGTTCGTGGCGGCAGCGCATGCGACGCACAGCAACGCTCCTTGCAGCAAGTACTTCATCACTTCTTCATTTTGGCTTTCGACGAAGCTACCGCCTTGCCTTTAACGGGCGCTTCCTTGGCGGCTTTTGCAACTTTCGGCGGGAGGCGATGGATGTGCTCCAGGCTCAGCTTCACCCAGCGATCCAAGGAGCGCTTGTCGGCCACGGCATCGGGATCCACGAAAACAAAGCCCTTCATGTTCCCGTGGCCGAAGGTCATGGGCTTGGCACCCGGCCATTTCAGGATCTCGTCGTGGCGTGTTGGGTCGAAGCGCGCCATGAAATCGCCCTTGTTGGTGATGCCCACGCTCATGTGGCCCTTCACCAGGAAGGCCACGCCGCCGAACATCTTCTTCGCTTCGGGCCTGGCGCCGGCGCCGGTGAGGGCATCACCGATGCGCTGCTGAAGGAGCGAGGTCTGGTCCATGGCCGCGTTGGTTCAGCGCGAAGATGCGCGATGCAGCGCATCCACGCGCATCACGCGGTGCCACGGCGCCTGATGCGGCGGCCCGTACCGTACGCTCAGCCCCGCTTGAACCAGCGGCTGATGCCTGAGCGCTTCGGCTCTACCGGCTTCTTCGGCGCCGGCTTCAGGTTCTCCTCATCGAAGAGCTCCTTGGTGAGCTTGGCGTAGTCCGGCTTGCCGGCGCTGCGCTGCTCCTGCGGGTGCGGCTGCGGGCGGCCTTGCTGCGGAGCTTGCTCGCGATGGGCTTGCCCGCCACGGCTGGGCTGCTCGTTGCGTTCGGTACGCTGCGGACGACGCTCGTCGCGGCTGCGCTGCTGGCCTTGGCCACGCTCCCGTTGTCCGGCGGGATGCTGCGGGCGCTCGTCGCGCCGGCGCTCCTGTCCACCGCGCTCCCCTTGCCGCGACCGCTGGCCGTTGCTGCGACCTTGCCCGCGATCGCCTTCCGGGCGCGAGCGCTGTGCTTGCTGCCTTGGCTGCTCGTTGCGTTGCCGCTGACTCCCACCGCGACCTGGACCGCGCGGCTGCCTTGGCTCGCGCACTTCCGGCTCGGCGCGCTTGGGGCCGCCCACCATCTCGAAGGCGTGGCCTTTCTGCACGGGCACCTCGCGGCGAATGAGCTTCTGGATGTCGCGCAGGTACTCCTTCTCCTCATGGTCGCAGAAGCTGATGGCCTTGCCCTCGGCGCCGGCGCGGCCCGTGCGGCCGATGCGGTGCACGTACGTCTCGGGCACGTTCGGCAGGTCGAAGTTGATCACGTGCGTGAGGCCGTCGATGTCGATGCCCCGTGCGGCGATGTCGGTGGCCACCAACGCGCGCAGCTTGCCTTCCTTGAAGCCCTTGAGCGCGTTCTGCCGTGCGGTCTGGCTCTTGTTGCCGTGAATCGCTTCCGCGGCGAAGCCCGCCTGCGAGAGCACCTTGGCCACCTTGTTGGCGCCGTGCTTGGTGCGGGTGAAGACGAGCGCCTCGCGGATGGCAGATCCTTCGAGCAGGCTCAAGAGCAGCTTGTTCTTATCGGTGCGGTCCACGAAGTAGATGCGCTGGTCGATGGTCTCGGCCGTGGTGCTCTGCGGGGCCACTTCCACCTTCACCGGGTTGGTGAGTATGCTGTTGGCAAGCTTGGCGATCTCCGGCGGCATGGTGGCGCTGAAGAAGAGGGTCTGGCGCTTGGCGGGCAGCTTGGCGATCACCTTCTTCACATCGTGGATGAAGCCCATGTCGAGCATGCGGTCGGCTTCATCGAGCACGAAGATCTCCAAGTGCTTCAGGTCCACATAGCCCTGACCCATGAGGTCGAGCAGGCGGCCGGGGGTGGCCACCACGATATCCAAGCCGCGTTGCAGCGCATCGGTCTGGGGCTTTTGGCCAACACCTCCGAAGATCACGGTGTGCTTCTGCTGCAAGTGACGGCCATACGCCGCGAAGCTCTCGCCGATCTGGATGGCCAGCTCGCGGGTGGGGGTGAGGATGAGGCACTTGATCGCACGCTTGGCTTGCGCGGGTCGGGCGCTCAATTCTTGCAGGATCGGGATGGCGAAGGCGGCGGTTTTTCCGGTGCCGGTCTGCGCGCACCCCAACAGGTCGCGCCCCTGCACCAGGTGCGGTATGGCTTGCTGCTGAATAGGGGTGGGTTGGGTGTAGCCTTCTTCATGGAGGGCTTTCAGGATGGGCTCGATGAGTCCTAAATCGTTGAACGTGGTACGTTCCATAGTGTCGCGTCGAATCCTCGGCGCCAGGATGTTATGATGCGCACAGGCCATTGTCCCTGAGCACACCTTTTCAAGTGTTGTCGAATGCCCCTTCAATCGGGTCCGGCGTTCAATGCTCCGCTGGGAGATGGCGCCTGGACAGGTCGTCCGCGACGGTGCCGCGGGGAAAAGCTGGGCGCTTGGGGCGCGCATCGGTCCTTCCGATGCGGGGGCGAATGTAAGCCGGACGGTAGTGAAGGCGCTGGAATCACTATTCGAGCTCTGTCGCCAGTTCCGGTGGGCTAGCGAAACCGGTGATACGAATGAAGACCCGCCCGTCCTGGTCCTCAGTACCGGGCGCAGGTACATCCTTCAGTTGGCCCACGATCCCCGAGGCAGTGAGCTGATTCTTGCGTGCGCCCCCGGCAAGGAAGCGGTCCTTCACGGCCTGCGCTCGTGCGTGGGCGATGCCAAAGGCCTGGAGAGAATCCATCGATGCTGCGCCTTCCACAATGACTTCAACGGAAAGGTTCGGTTCGCGCACCAATAGATCCTGCATGTACTCGAGCATGGCGGGCCAGGGCACAGCCCCGGTATCCAGTCGCGCGGCGCTGAGAGCGGCCTTCATGTCCTTGAAGACGCTGGAGCCCTCCTTGAAGAGCGCGGCGCACGGAGCGAGGAGCAAGGGGCCGGACGCGGCCAGTTCATCGCGCGAATCAGCGGATGCGCGATTGAACGCGGTATCGGAGCGGTTCCGGGCTTTCTCCACCACCACATCGTCCAGGTTTCTCACAAATTTAGTCATCACGGCAGCCCAGT
>CAZFBP010000082.1:1094-11490 GCA_964517255.1 uncultured Chryseobacterium sp. | reverse complement strand
ACCGGCTGAACACGTCCATCTGCGCCACGTTGAGCTGGCGCTCCTCGATGATGTACGGCGTGATGGCGCGCGTATAGCTGTTGAGCGTGGTGCTGGGTATGCCGCGGTGCTTCACGGCATAGCGCTGGAACTCGTTGGGGTCGTGCATCCGGGTCGGGGCGAATATGCACCCGTGGCCGGGGCGCCCTTACGCTGTTTGGGCCAAGTTTATGAACTCATCGAGGCTGACCCGGCGCTCTTTGGGCTCAAGCAGGGTGCGGAAGTGCACGGTCATCTTGTGCTGCACGATGCTGTCGCGCATTCGCTGCAGCTGCTCGCGGTCGCCGAGCATGCGGGCGGCCATCTGTTGCAGGCGCTCATCCTCTGGAGCGGGCATGCCGTACTGCGCGAATTGGTCGGCGATGTAGCGCTTCGCGAAGGCGTCCATCTCCTCGCCCTTGGCCTCCAGTCCGTACTTCTCCACCACGCGGTCCTCCACCAATTTGCGCTTCAGGCCGTCGGCGTAACCGCCATAGCCTTCCTCGACCTTTTCCGCAGTGGTGGGCTGCTCACTGGTGGCCTGGATCCATCGCTTCAGGAAAGCGTCGGGCAACTCGATGCGAGCCTGCTCATGCAGGGCCTTCATTACCAATCGGCTGTAGATGCGCTCGCTGTCGCGCTCGAACATGGCCTCCATGCCTTCCTTCACCTTGGCGCGGAAGGCGGCTTCGTCGCTCACGGCGCCTGGTCCATACACCCGGTCGAAGAGCTCCTGGCCCAGCTCAGCGGGCAGCATGCGCTTGATCTCGGCGATGCGGAAGCGGAAGTCCCCCTCGAGGTGATGCACCCGGTCATGGTCCACGCCCAGCATGCGGGCCAGGTCGTCGTGGTCGCGGCTCACCTTGTGGGGGTCCACGGTCACCTCGTCTCCCACGGCCTTACCGGTGAGTGCGGCTTTCGTCGCGGCGCCCTCGATGAATTCCAGGCTCATGGTGGCGCGGTGCATGATGCCGCCCTCCTTGATCGTGCCGTCCGCATTCAGCTCGATCATGTCGCCGAGCAGCATGTCCTTCTCGCCGCTGACCTCAGCGCTCTCGAGCTTGCCGAATCGGCGCTTCATGTCGTCCACCTCCTTGGTCACCAGCTCGTCGTTCACATCCACCACGGGCAATTCCAATCTCACCTTGTCCAGTTCCACATCGAAGTTGGGTGCAAGTCCCATCTCGTAGGCGAATTCGAAATCGCCGGGCTCTTCCCAGTTGTTGCCCTCCACCGTCTCGCTCTTCGGCAGGGGCTGCCCAAGCACGCGTAACCCGTTGCTCTGGATGTAGCCGCGCAAGTGCTCATCGATCAGGCGCTCCACCTCGTTCACCAGCAGGGCCTTGCCCACGCGCTTCTTGATCAGGGTCATGGGCACCTGCCCGGGGCGGAAGCCGGGCAGCACCGCGTTGCGGCGCTGTTCTTTCAGGGCCTTCTCCACGCCAGGGCTGTAGTCTTCGGGGGTGAGCTTCACCTTGAGCGTTGCGGTGAGCGCGCCGGTGTCTTCTTTGAGGATGTTCATTCGGAAGGTTGAGAGGTTGAGAGGTTGAGCGGTTGCGATGTTGAGGGTTGATGCATGGTCCAGAAGAGGTTGTAAGTGAGCAGTTCAAGGAGCAACGTACAACCGCTCAACCCCTCAACATCAGGTGTTCGCTGTACGGACGGGGGGACTCGAACCCCCACACCTTGCGGTACCAGATCCTAAGTCTGGCGCGTCTGCCAATTCCGCCACGTCCGTGGGTCTCCGTTTTGGGAGCGCGAATGTAGCCACAGCGCGCAGCCGCGCAGGCCATGAAGGTGCCCGGTTACATTCGCGCTCCCTCCACATGGCGCACCTCCGTTTCGACCCGAAAGAGCTGAGCATCGGCGCGCTGCACGGGCATCTGGTGGGCGCCATCGGCCCACGGCCCATCGCGTTGGCCAGCACCATCGATGCGGAGGGCCGCCCCAACCTGAGCCCCTTCAGCTTCTTCAATGTGTTCGGCGCCAACCCGCCGCTCCTGATCTTCAGTCCGGCGCGAAGGGGGCGCGATAACACCACCAAGCACAGCTACCACAACGTGAAGGCCGTGCCCGAGGCGGTGATCAACGTGGTCACCTACGGCATGGTGCAGCAGATCAGCGTGGCCAGCGGCGAATTCCCCGAGGGCGTGAACGAGTTCGCCAAGAGCGGCCTTACGCCGATCGCCTCGGAGAAGGTGAGGCCCTTCCGCGTGAAGGAGAGCCCTGTGCAGTTCGAGTGCCGTGTGCAACAGGTGATCGAGACCGGCACCGGCGGCGGCGCGGGCAACTTGGTGCTCTGCGAAGTGGTGATGATCCACGTGAGCGAGGACGTGCTCGATGCCGATGGGAAGATCGATCAGCGCAGGATCGACTTGGTGGGTCGCATGGGCGGGCATCACTACTGCCGTGCGCACGGCGATGCCCTCTTCGAACTGGAGCAGCCCAACACCCGTTTCGGCGTGGGTGTCGATGCCCTTCCGCCCGAAGCACGCCTGAGCACGATCCTCACGGGCAACGAACTCGGAAAGCTGGGCGCAGCGCTCACCATCCCCGACGAGACCAGCGTGAACGAGTACAAACTCACCGAGCTGAGCGATACCTTCATCGCCCTTCAGGACAACCCGAAGGAACTCATGGCCGCCCTTCATCGACATGCCCAGCAATTGCTCGCGCATGGCCGCGTGGAGGAAGCTTGGAAGACCCTGCTCGCATTCAACTCACGCTAAGGCCTCAAACACGAACACACCCAACCATGGCACAAGTCACCATTTCCGGAACCATCAAAGTCGTTGGCAACACGCAAAAGGTCAGCGAGAAATTCAGCAAGCGCGAGCTCGTGGTCACTGAGAGCGGCGGGCAATACCCACAACTCATCCCCATCGAGTTCAAGCAGGACAAGACCAGCCTGCTCGAAGGCTACAACCCCGGCGACGAGGTGACGGTGACCTGCTACGTGAACGGCCGCGAGTGGACCGGCAAGGATGGCGTGACCAAGTACTTCCTCAGCCTCGCCGGCAACCGCATCGAGCGCAGCGGAGCTAGCGCAGGAGCGAGCAGCAGCGGCGCCCAGAGCGCGCCCGCGGCCACCATGGCCGACATGCCGCCGATCACTGCCGAAGGTGAGGATGACCTGCCGTTCTGAGCATCATACCCTGCGTCCCTTCCACGTTGTTCGCACCACGAGCGAGAGCACGGCGATCAACGGCGCGTACATGCTGAAGGCCGTCAAGGCGATAACGTTCATCACGGGTCGAGCTTGAACGCCGAGCGTGTGTTGGACATCGCGCACCAAGCCAAGCGGCGGCAAGAGCCACAGCAACCAAGCTGAGGCGATCAGCAGCAGCTGATAGAAGCTGTGCTGCCCAATGGAGATCACGAGGTCGAACCGGAGTGTGACGAAGAGCAAGATCCACGGCAGCATCAGGCCCAGGGGCCCGAGCAAGGTCATCACGCCGATAGCGCCGCGCATCTTACCGGCCCATCGCAGCCGCTGCGAGAAGAATGCGCCCCAGGTGCTCATGGCATCGGTGGTCACGAGAACATCCTTGCTGAAGAGAACGCCAATTCGCTTCCCTTGCGCCTGCATCCGCCTCAGCAGGAAAAGGTCGTCGCCGCTGGCGAAACGATCATTGCCGTAGCCGCCCACTTCTTGAAATGCCGTGCGTCTGAATGCGAGGTTGGCGCCGTAGGCGAGCGTGGGCGCTCCAATCAGCGCGCTGCCCATGCCCATGCCCAGCAGCGCGGCCTGTTCCGCTGATTGCAGCGCGCCGAGCGCGCCATGGCCTTCGGTCCAGACCGGAAGCATGAGCAGGTCGGCCTGCTGCTCGCGCATCGCCGAAGAGATAGCCCGGAGCCGACCAGGTCCGCAGCGCGCGTCGGCGTCAGTGAGCACGATAACCTCATGCGCAGCTGCTCCGACACCGGTCGTGATGGCCGCCTTCTTCCCTTCGCCAGCATTGCGCACTACGCGCATTTCCGGCCAGCGCGCGCGCATGCCCTCCGCGATCTCCAGCGTGCGGTCGCCGCTGCCATCATCCACCACGATCACCTCGCAGCGCTGCTTCGGAAAGGATTGCGCATGCAGATCCTGCAGGAGCTGCGCGATGCCACGCTCCTCGTCGCGTGCTGGAACGACAACGGTGATCGCTGGCGCTTCCTCATCGGATCCCGCCACCTGTTGCATCGGCTTCGCAATCGCCGTGCGCCATGCGGTAATGATGAGCGCCTGCACCAACGTTGCGGCGAACAAAGCGAAGGCGATGAGCAGTCCGGCACTCATTCGCGCGCGCTGCGGATGCGGGCCGCCAGGAGGATCACGCCGCCCGTGATCGCCGGCAGCCCCAGGTTGATGATCCAAAGCACGGTGGAGGCCAGGAATACGCCGTGCTCATTCGCAGCGCTCACCGCGAAGAAGGCCACGGCCACCGATCCGCGCACGCCGAGTTCGGTGAGCATCACCGTGGGGATCAGGGTGCTCACGAGGAACACGGCCGGAATGCCGATCAGGGCGTCCACGACCGCAACATCGGCCATGGCGCCAAGGAGAAACGCGAACTGCGCGCTGAAGACCGCGTAACGCGCAGCGCTGATCAGCAGCACGCGCGTGAGCATGCCCTTGCCGAAGCGCTCGAGCACCGCCGCATGGCCCTCCCATCGCTTGATCACAGGCACGCGCGCGATGGCGCTGCGCAGCAGGTCCGGATTGAAGTAGAGCAGCACCGTGACGGCCGCCACCATGGCGCAGAGGCCCACCCATGCCGAAGCCGCCGGAGACATCCGCTCATGCTCCGAGCTGAAGAGCAACGCGATCAATCCCAGAAGACCCAGCACCACGGTGACCACGAATTGCGCGATGCTGCCCACCGCCGTGGCGAAGCTCGCCGCGATGCGATGCTCAGGCGCCAGGAATAGCACGCGGCCCACGAACTCGCCCACACGGTTCGGCGTGATCAAGCCGATCGGCGTTCCAGCGAGCGTCGCCAGGAAGGCGCGCCATCGTGAGACGCGCTCCACGTGTCGCACGAGGATGCGCCACTTGCGCGATTCAAGCCCCCAATTCAACAGCATGAGCACGCTTGCCAGAGCAATCACGGCCAAGGTGCGCGGTTCACGCAACGCATGGAGCATCGCTACGGAATCAAGTTCGCCCTCATGCCGTGACAATCGCACGTACAGGAACAGGCAGGCGAGCAGGAAGACGCCCCAACGGAGCAGTAAAAGGGTGCGGCGGCTCACGGTACCTTCGGCACGTTGCGGTGAAGACGGCGAAAAGTACCCCGGTGGCCCCACCTGCGGAGCGCATCATCCTCGGCATCGACCCTGGCACCACGGTGATGGGCTTCGGTGTGCTGATGGTTGAGCACGGCAAGGCGCGCCTGATCGAAGCCGGCGCCATCCGGTTCCCCATAGCTGACGACCACACCCTGAAGCTGCGCGCGATCTTCAGTGAGACGCTGGCCATCATCGAGCGGCATCACCCCGATGAGCTGGCCATCGAGGCGCAGTTCTACGGCAAGAACGTGCAGAGCATGCTGAAGCTCGGGCGCGCGCAAGGCGTGGCCATCGCGGCGGCGCTGCAGCGCGAATTGGCCATCACGGAGTACGCGCCCAAGCGGGTGAAGCAGAGCATCACCGGCAATGGCAATGCGAGCAAGGAGCAGGTGGCGGCCATGCTGCTGAGCATCCTTGGTCTAAGTGAATTGCCCTTGAGCACCGATGCCACCGATGCCGTGGCCGTGGCCGTGTGCCACCATTTCGCGTTCACCGGAAATGGACTGCGCCCAAACAAGCGCAGCGGCGGCGGAAGCGGCAAAGGCGGTTGGGGCGCGTTCGTGCGCTCCAATCCCGATCGCGTGCGCTAAGCCTCTCGGATGCGCTCGGCGAGCGCGGCAAGCTGCTCCGGCGCCCACTTGAGCTTCGGCTTGGTGAAATCCATGTCGCTCATGCGGTCCAGCGGGATCAGATGGAGGTGCGCATGCGGCACCTCGAGGCCGATCACCGACAGGCCGATGCGATCGCAGGGCACCACGCGCTGGATGCGAGCCGCTACCTCTTGGGCGAACGGGATGGCGGCAGCGAGCACGTCGGATGGCAGGTCGAAGAAGCGATCCACTTCCAGCTTAGGCACCACGAGCGTGTGGCCTTCGCGTAACGGTGCGATGTCCAGGAAGGCGATGAAGCGCTCATCCTCGCCCACCTTGTGGCAAGGGACCTCGCCGTTGATGATGCGCGTGAAGATGCTAGGCATTCGCTAGGCTGATCTCGATGACCTCGAAACGCGTGGTGCCGGCAGGAGTGATCACTTCAGCCACTTCGCCGCGTGCTTTCCCGAGAAGGCCCTTCCCGATCGGCGAGGTGACGCTGATCTTCCCCATGCGCACATCGGCCTCGCTCTCGGCAACGATGGTGAACTCGCGCTGGCTGTCGTTGTCCACATGACGCACCATGACGCGCGTATGGATATAGACGCGGCTGGTATCCATCTGCGAACTGTCGATCACGCGCGCGTTGACGACCACCTCCTCCAGCTTGGCGATGCGCGCCTCCAGCATGCCCTGCTCCTCCTTGGCGGCGTGGTACTCGGCGTTCTCGCTCAGGTCGCCCTTGTCGCGCGCATCGGCGATCTGCTGGCTGATGTGCGGGCGATCGACGGTCTTGAGCCGGTTGAGTTCATCGACGAGCTTCTTGAGGCCCTCTTCGGTGTAGTAGGCGGGATTGCTCATGTCTTCGATCGGGTTGGTGCGAAAGAACGGAAGAGGACCCCGGGAGGTCCTCTTCCATTGACGTGTGCGGTAATCAGATCGTGATCCGGATCCCCAGGCTATGGAATCCGCTGAAAGGATTCGTGGTGCGATAGGCGTAATCGAGCGCGACGGCCGACTTCTTCTCCTCGCCGAAGGGGAAATCGATGCTGAGGCCGGCGCTAGGACCCGTGAACCAGGTGGTGCGGTCCTCGCCGCTCCCCTTCTTCTCATAGGTATAGCCCGCACGCAGGTGGAGCATCTTCCGGAAAGCATACTCCAGGCCCACCAGACCTTGGTCCTTGGTGAAGGAGTTGGAGATGAAGGTGCCGGCCACAGTAAGGCGGTGCACCTCGCTGATGTGCCAGTCGTACGCGGCGCCGATGTTGAGCAAGGAGGGGATCTCCTGCTTGGCCGAGCGCTGCTGCAAGGTGAGCTGGTCGCTGCCAGAGGTCAGCAGGCCCTGCACGGCAAGGCCATCGCCGCTGAAGCTCATGGCCGGCCCCACGTTTTTGAGCGCGATGCCGAAGTGGACGTTGTCCTGCTCGCCGGTGACGTAATGGATGCCCGCATCGAAGCACACGCCCGTGGAGCGAACGTTGGACACCGACTCGGAGACCACGCGCAGGAGCAGACCGCCGTAGATGCTATTGGAGAAGCTCTTCGAGTAGGCCAGTCCGATGTTCGACATGGACGGGCGGAAACTGCCGCGGCCGCCTTCAGGCACATCGTAGGTCGTCACATCAAGCTCGCCGAAGGAGAGCACTGTGGCCGAGATGCCCAGCACGCCACTGGCGCCCAGCTTTTGCCCAAGGCCCACACTATTGATCGAGAGGCCCGCGCCGGGCAGGCTCAGGTTCGAGAAACCCACTTCGGTCTTCCGCACCATCGAGAGCCCCGCCACGTTGCCGTACATGGCCTCCACGCCGCGCAGGCTAGCCGTATTGGCCAAGCCCCAGCCGTTCGAGCGCGCCCATGGGTTGAGCAGCAGCTGCGTGGCACCAGCCGATCCCGCGCGGTCGGGGTTGCCGGCCAGCGCGGGAGCGGTGCTGAGCGCCGCCAGCGCCGTTGCGAGGGCCAGCCTGATGGATGTCGTTCGCTTCATGTCCGTTCGTCTTCGTTAGGGGTCGTTCGCTAGAAATTCTGCAGGTCGAGCGGGCGCAGCACACCGAACCACTTGAGCACCTTCTCGCCCACATCGGGCACCTCGATGTGGCAGATGTAAACGCCGCCCGCGATCGGGATGGCATTGCTGTTCTTCAGGTCCCAATCGAGGAAGGTGAGCGGGTTGTCCTTGCGGAATTTGCGCACCAATGTGCCGTTCACCGTGAAGATCGAGATCGTGCAGTTGGGCGGCAGGTTGATGAACTTCACGCGGTTGTCCAGGCGCGAGGTCTCGTAGCCGCTGAAGGCGTAGTACGGGTTGGGCACGATGTTGATCTTGTCGAGGAACTCGTTGGCCACGCTCGATACGCTGGTCTGCACCGCGAATTCGCCCGATCCGAACTTGTAGAGCGGTAGCCCGTTGTTCAGCGCGGGGGTGATGGGCGCGGGGCTGCCTGCGTAATCCGTGTACGCCTTGTAGGGCTTGGATACGTTGAGGCGGATGCGCACATCGGTGGCCAACAGCTCGGCGCCGGGGATCAGCATGGCGCTTCCCACCCAGCCCATGCCGCGCAGCACAGTAGAGCGCTGCGCGCCGCCAGCCACCAGGCCGGCGTGAGCGAAGGCGCCGTCATCATAAGGGCCCACGCGGTTCTGCGATCCGCTCTGGCGGCGGTCGTTCTTGAAGATGTAGATCCAGTGGGCGCCGCCGAAGAAGGGGCTGGGCACCTCGCCTTGCGGCGTGGGCAGCACCATCTGCGAGTTCGGGTTCCACACCATGTCGCGGCCGATGCTGCCGCCCCAGGAGCTGATCTCGCCGAAAGCCATGTTCAGGCGCTCGCCGGTCTCCAAGTCGATAGCGTATCCGGGGAACCAGCCCATGCCGGTGGCGCTCACCACCTGCGCCTCGCCTTCGTTGCAGCCGGCATCGCCTGACCTGATGCCGTTCTTATCCACGCTTGCCGAGGCGCGCGGGGTGAGCTTGCCCGCGTTGCCCTGGCTGATCGCGGTGCTGTCCTCGATCTCCAGCACGGTGCAGCGGCTCCACTTGCTCTTGTCCTTGGTGATCACCACTTGCACGCTGGGCGTCTCGCTGATGCGTGCCAAGGTGTTGGCCTGCTGGCCGTCCGGGGCCTGGCCGGGCTGGAAGTCAGCGCCGCCCACCAACGGCCATGGGGCCCATGTGCCGCCCAGGAGCTTCTCGTAGTACTGCTGGGTGGCATCATCCACGTTCTGCCTGTCCGAGTAAGTGGCGGGATCCACCACATCGTCGATGAATGTGCCGGAGCGGATCCAGTTGAAGGCCGAGACGCCTTCGCCATCGGGCACGCCGGAGAGCCACGCCTTGGAGGGGTCGTCGAACTCCATCACCGCGTTGAGCGGCAGGGTGAAGGTGCTGGTGTAGTAGGCCTGGCCCAAGGTCACCGAGATGCCGTAGTGCGGGAAGAGCTGCTCATAGGGCGTAGTGATCGCACGATCAGAAGTGTCCACGCGCCCGGTGGTGGTGTTCTTCATGTACCAATAGGCATCATCCAAGTTGCCCATGGTGGCGGCCACGGTGTCGCGGAACCAGACCTCGAACTGTGCATCGGGCACCTTCAGCGGATCCACGACGCGCACTTGGATGGGCGCCAGGCCGCGCTCGTACGTGAGCTCGTCCTTGCGCCACGGAGCGCCGCTCATGATACCGTCCTCGGTGGCGCGGTTGATCTTGAGCTCCAGCTTGCCATTGCCCTGGCCCTCCAGGCGCGTCACCTGCAGGTAGTCGTCGTAGCCGGAATTCTGCGTGGTGCCGTAGGATTCGGGGCCTGGCTTGTGCGGAATGCCCACGTAGCTGCGGATGGATCCGAACGCCGCCTTACGGCCGGCCACGTACGGGAATGCCTGGCCCGTGCCGTCGGCCACGTTGAAGGGCGCGTAGTTGTTGTAGCCGTAAGCGATGGCGATGTAGTAGTAGCTCTTGAAGTTCACCAGGCGCGGATCGCCCTGCGCGAACTGGTCGGTGGTGATGCGGATGGCGTGGCGTACGCCCTCATCAGCACCGTTCACCATCTCGGTGGGCACGGCGTTCTGGATCTGCGGATCATAGGGGAAGTTCACGATCTGCCCGACGCCGTCCTCCAAGTCGCCTTGGTACACCAGGCGCGCGAGCTCCACGTTGCCGATGTCCGACACGCTCGCATCGGAGCTCTTCATCTGGTAGATCTTGTAGCCCTGGAACCGGTAGTAGCGGTCGTAAGGGGGGCCGCTGCCGCCATCGTTCAGCGGGATGATCGGATCGAGCTCCTCGTACGCTTCGCTCTCGTTGTTGCTGCCCTCGGGGTTGGAGATGTAGAGGATCAGCTCGCGGTCGAGCTCGCGGATCGCCACGTCCGGCGCATCAGGGCCATCGAGGATCTTGAAGCAGTTGTCGAAGAGCGCCTGCGCCTTGTCATCGGCCACGCGCAATGGGCTCAGGCTCGAGATCGCATTCCCTACTGGGGAGCGAGCCCAGACCACACCAAGCGTGATGTTATTGAAGGCGCCGGGCT
>CAZFBP010000082.1:0-1084 GCA_964517255.1 uncultured Chryseobacterium sp. | reverse complement strand
TCGGCACCGGCCTGAACAGCCCGCCCGGATACGCCGCGCTCTGCACGAAGCGGCGGTCCACGAAGGTGCGGTCCTCATCCACCCAATTGCCTTGCGGAACACAGTTGGTGCCCCAGCCCACCGGGTCGGTATCTCCGGGGAACATGTAGTAGGTGCGCACGCCGTTGCCGCTGGCATCGTAGCCGTTGCCCCCATGCGTCATGGGCACGCCGTTCTTCCAGATGCTGCGCAGGTAGTTGTAGTAATGCGCGGCGATGCTGGGGTCGGTCACGTTGCCGTTGGGCGCCTCGCGGTTGAAGTAGAGGAATGCGCGCATGCCGAAACGCTCGTTGTCCGGGATGGTGTCGCCGTAGCCGATGCCGATGCCCTTGTACGGGATGCCGTTCTGCTGCTGCGCCTGCAGGCAGTCGAAATTCTCCAAGTAGCTGTCCGGGCCGGGGTTGTCCACGCCGTCGGCATCCTGGTACGGGCCTTCGAAGAAGTCAACGCCGATGGCGGGCGGGGGCGGCGCTGGGCCACCATAGCCCACGGCTCCTAGGCAGCCCTCATCCACATCGTCCCAGTTGTAGATGTATCCCAGTCCGCGCCGCACATCGCACCCCGTGAAATCGTCGTTCGAGCAGCCAAGGTCGCCATCCACGAAGTGGCCGAAGTAGGTGTTGGTGAGCGTCTGTGACCCCCGGTTGATCACCGTGTAGTTGTAGAAGGTCATGTTGTTGATCTCGTTGTTCGCGCTGAAGGCGAAGGCCTGTGCGCGTACTTCGAGGCCGATGGGCAGGCCCTGCGTCTCGGTGTGGGCGTCGCCCTTGTCATTGAACACCCACCAGATGTTGTGGTCGCCGAAGAGCGAGACGGGGTCCTCGGCGCGCTTGTTCTTGCAGTCCTCCACGGTGGTCTCGAAGCCATAGTCCGGGTAGTCGCCCGCGTAAGGGTTGTACTGGCCATCCTGGTCGTAGTCGAAGAAGGGCGCGAGGTACAGGGACTGTCCCACCTCCACGTCGCCCATGGCGGGCCACTGCAGGAAAGCGGTGGGCACCGAGTAGCCACCGGGGAAGAGCTGGTTCACGTCGCAGTTCTCCGGATC
>CAZFBP010000081.1:0-11525 GCA_964517255.1 uncultured Chryseobacterium sp. | reverse complement strand
ACGATCAGGCGCTCGCGGTCGTTGATCTCCGTGAGCACGTCCTGGAACTTCTGCGCCGCGCCGAAGAAGAGCGGGCCGCTCACATCGAATACGCGAACGCCCGGCGGCACCTTCAGCTCGGCCTCCTCCAGTTCCGATCCGTCGTCGAGCAAGGGCTTCAGGTCCGCGATGTCGCTCATGCGCTTCATGAAGAGCAAGGCCGCCAGCACCATGCCCACTTCGATGGCCAGCACGAGGTCGAACACCACGGTGATGCCGAAGGTGGCCAGGAGCACGATCGCATCGTACCGATGCCCTTTCAGCGCGCTCATGAAGGTTCGCCACTCGCTCATGTTGTAAGCCACCACCACCAGGATCCCGGCCAGGCAGGCCAGGGGTATGCGCCCGGCCAGTGGAGCGGCCAGGAGCATGATCACCAGCAGGGTCAGCGCATGCACCATGCCCGCGAAGGGCGTGCGCCCGCCGTTCTTCACATTGGTGGCGGTGCGGGCGATGGCCCCTGTTGCCGGCATGCCGTTGAACAGCGCCGAGAGCATGTTGCCGGCGCCCTGCGCGATCAGCTCCATGTCGCTGCGATGGCGGCCGCCGATCATGCCGTCGGCCACGGTGGCGCTGAGCAGCGACTCGATGGCGCCCAGCAGGGCGATGGCCACGGCGGGTTGCACCAGCTCGCGCAAAATGGCCAGGTCGAGCCGTGGCAGGTGCGGCATGGGAAGCGTGTTGGGAATGGCGCCGAACCGAGCCTCGACCGACTCCACAGGCAGTTGGAAGGCCCATGCCAGCGCAGTGCACACGATGATGGCCGCCAATGGCCCTGGCACGATGCGCGTGATCCGCGGCAGGAACACGATGAGCGCCACGGTCAGCGCGGCAAGGCCCACCGCCCAGGGTTCGATGGAGCGCAGCTCGCCCCCATAAGCCATCCACTGCTGAATGGCGCCGCTGGGCAATGCGCCCATTCGCAGGCCCAGGATGTCCTTGACCTGCGTGGTGAGTATGATCAGCGCGATGCCCGATGTGAAGCCGACGACCAGCGTGTGCGGGAAGTACTTCAGCAAACGCCCTGCGCGCAGCAGGCCCATGGCCATGAGCATGGCGCCCGCCATGAATGTGGCGATCACCAGGCCATCGAGGCCATGCTTCTGCACAATGCCGAAGACGATCACGATGAAGGCCCCCGTAGGCCCACCGATCTGCACGCGGCTGCCGCCGAAGGCCGAAATGACGAAGCCGGCGAGAATGGCCGTGACGAGCCCGCGCTCCGGCGGCACCCCGCTGGAGATGGCGAACGCGATGGCGAGCGGCAGCGCCACAATGCCCACGATGACGCCCGATGCGATGTCCTTGCGGAGCTGCGCCCGGCCGATGCCCGCCTTCCACAGCGAGAAGAGCTTCGGGGTGAATTCCGGGGTCACGGCGTGCAAAGGAATCGTTCCGGACGCGCTGTGGCGGTGCGATGTTCGCGAACTGTGCACCGCATCGGGTTCACTCATCGCCATCCGCCCCCGAGCGCCTGGTACACGCTCACCATCGCGTTCATGCGACGCTTCTGCGTCTCGACCAGCTCGAACTTGCTCTCCAAGGCATCGCGCTGGGTGAGCAGCACCTCCATGTAATCGGCGCGGGCGGAACGGAACAGGTTGGTGGAAAGGTTGATGGAGCTGCTCAGCGCATCCACCTGCTGCTTGCGCAGGTCGTAGCTGCTGCGCAGGTTGCTGATGTTCGAGAGCTGGTTCACTACTTCCACGTACGCGTTGAGCACGCTCTGCTCGTAGCCGTACACCGCTTGCATCTGCCGCGCGTTGGCGCCGATGTAGTTCGCCCTGATCGCGTTCCGGTTGATGAGCGGTGCCACCAGGTCGCCCGCCACGCTGTACATCAACGACGCCGGAGTCTCCGTGAGCAGCGATGCATCGAACGCATTCAGCCCGGCGCCTGCGGTGAGCCGCACGGCAGGATAGAAGCTCGCCTTGGCCGCCTTCACGTCGAGCTTGGCTGCTTCGAGTTCCAGCTCGGCCCGGCGGATGTCAGGTCTGTACGACAGCAGCTGCGCGGGCACGCCGCTGGAAATGCTGTCAGGCTCCAGCGCGGAGAAGCCCGTGGAGTTGCGCCGCACCGGCTGCGGGTAGCGTCCCACCAGGAAGTTGATCCTGTTCTCGGTCTCCGTGATGCGCTGCTGGATGTCGAAGAGGTTGCTGCGGTTCTTGAGCACTTCGGCCTCGAAGCGGCGAACGGCCAGCTCCGTCACCTTCGCCGCCAACTTCTCCAAGCGTACGATCTCAAGCGCGTCCTGCTGAATGGCGATGTTGCTGCGCAGGATCTCCAGCTGATTGTCCAGCGCCATCAACTCATAGTAGCTGTTGGCGATCTCGGCCACGAGGCTGGTCACCATGAAATTCCTTCCCTCCACGGTACCGAGGTAGCGAAGGGCCGCGGCCTTCTTCGCGTTGCGCAGCTTCTTCCAGATGTCGATCTCCCACGAGGCGCGCGCGCCCACCATGAAGTTGGGCAAGGGCTCGGGGAATCTCGCCTCCTCCTTAATGTGGAGGTCGCGCTCCACGGCGCCGTTGCGCGTAAACTCGCCCACCTTCTCCGTTTCGGCAACGGCCCCGATGCCGACGAAGGGCAGGTACTCGCCCTTGCGCGCGCGCACCTCCGCTTGCGCGATGGCGATCTCCTGCAGCATGATATTGAGCTCCTGGTTGTTGGCCAGGGCGCTGTCGATCAATGAGCGGAGATCGGCATCGGCATGGAACTGCTGCCACTTGAGGCTGGCGACATCGGTGGTATCGCTGGAGCCCGCGTAGGTGGCAGGCGCGCGCTTCCGCGCTTCGCGCGTCTTCAAGGCGGGCACGCAGGACGCGAGCATGAGCAGGGCAACGAGGCCGAGCGCGTATGTGGATCGGGGGGCGCGATTCATGGTTGCAGGCTATCAGTCCTTCTTGCTTTTCAGAATGTCCTTCAAGCGCTCCCTGAGTGACCGGATCTCCTCCTTGTCATGCACGACTTCCTCGGCGTGGCGCACGTACTCCTCGGAGATGGGCTCATCGCGCTCGTCGCTGATGAGCTTGCGGCCCTTGATCATGTTCGCGAAGGCGTAGTAGAGCCCGGGGATCACCAGCACGCCGATCATCGTGCCCACGAGCATGCCGCCCAGCGCCGATGAGCCGATGGTGCGATTGCCGATGGCGCCCGCGCCCGATGCCACCACCAGCGGGATCAACCCGGCCACGAAGGCGAAGGAGGTCATGAGGATGGGGCGGAACCGCGCCTTCGCGCCCTCGATGGTGGCCTCCAGCACCGAGGCCCCCGCCCGCTGCTTCTGCACCGCGAACTCCACGATGAGCACCGCATTCTTGCCGAGCAGTCCGATGAGCATGATGATGCCGATCTGCGCATAAACATCGTTCGCCAGGCCCATCATATTCAGCAGAAGGAAGGAGCCGAGCACGCCCACCGGCAGCGAGAGGAGCACCACCAGCGGCAGCACGAAGCTCTCGTACTGCGCGGCGAGCACCAGGTACACGAAGATGAGCACCACGAGGAAGATGTGGATCGCCTCATTGCCTCGTCGCGCTTCGTCGTAGGAAAGCCCTTCCCATGCGATGTCGTAACCGCGCGGCAGCGTCTCCTTCGCCACCTCCTGGATGGCCTTGATGGCATCTCCGCTGGTGTAGCCATCCACGGGAAGGCCGCGGATGGTGGCCGAGTTGTACATGTTGTAGCGCGTGATCTCGTTCGGCCCGAGGCGCTTCTCGAAGTGCATGAACGAGGAGTACGGCACCATGTCGCCTTCCTCATTCTTCACGAAGAGGTTCTCCAGGTCGCTCGGATAGCGCCGGTACTCCGGTGCCGCTTGGGAGTACACCTTGAAGAAGCGCCCGAAGCGGATGAAGCCCTGCTCGTAGGTGCTGCCGATGAGGATGTTCAGGTTCTCCACCGCCTTGCCGATGCTCACGCCCTTCTGCATCGCCAGCTTGTTGTCGATGATCATCTCGAACTGCGGGAAATTGGCCGCGTAGAAGGTGAAGAGGCCGGTGAGCTCCTTGCGTTCGCGCAACGCGTCCATGAAGGCGTTGTTGATGCGTTCGAACTCATGGTAGTCCGTGCCGTTGGTCTTATCGAGCATGCGCAGCGAGAAACCCGCCGAGGAGCCGAAGCCCGGAACCGCGGGCGGCTCGAAGTACTCGATCACCGCCCCGAGGTCCTTCGTCTTCGCCTCGAGTTCCTCCATCACCTCGTTCACGTTCTTGTCGCGCTCGTTCCAGGGCTTCAGGTCGATCAGGCAGGTGCCCGCATTGGATCCACGACCCTCGGTCATGATCTCGTAGCCTGCGAGCGACGATACCGACTCCACTTCGGGGATCTCCTCGCAGATCCGCTGGAGATCCTGCGACACTTTGTTCGTGGTCTCCAAGGTGGAGCCCGGCGGCGTCTGCACGATGGCGTAGATGGTGCCTTGGTCCTCGCTGGGGATGAAGCCCTGCGGCAGCACGCTGCCCGTGACCCAGATGGCCGCGCTGAAGCCGATGAGCGATCCGAACGTCACGATGCGCCGCGCGGCCACGCGGTTGAGGACGGCCACATAGCGCCCCGTGAGCCGCTCGAACCAGCGGTTGAACCCGTCGATGAGGCGGTCCATGATGGACTTCTTGCGCTTCTCGCCGTGGTGCGGCTTCATGAGCATGGCGCAGAGCACCGGGGTGAGCGTGAGCGCCACGATCGCAGAGATGATGATGGAGCCCGCCATGGTGATGGAGAATTGGCGGTAGAACACGCCCACCGGGCCAGTCATGAACGAGATGGGGATGAACACCGAGACCATCACCAGGGTGATGGCGATGATGGCGCCGCCGATCTCGCCCATCACCTCCTTCACCGCAGCGTACGGTGTGAGCGCGTGGTTGCCCTCCATCTTGGTGTGCACGGCTTCGACCACCACGATGGCGTTGTCCACCACGATGCCGATGGCCAGCACCAGCGCGAAGAGCGTGATCAGGTTGATGGACAGGCCGAAGAGCTGCATCACGAAAAAGGCGCCGATCAACGACACGGGCACGGCCAGGATGGGGATGAGCGTGCTGCGCCAATCGCCGAGGAAGATGAACACCACGATGGCCACCAGGATGAAGGCGTCGCGCAGCGTGTGCAGCACCTGCTCGATGGAGGCATCGAGGAAGGTGCTCACGTCGTAGCTCACCTTGTAATCCACCCCGGGCGGCATGAAGTCGGCCTGCTCCTTCATCTTCTCCTTCACTTGCGCGATCACATCGCTGGCATTGCTGCCCAGCGTCTGCTTCAGCACGATGGAGGCCGAGGGCTTGCCATCGAGGTTGGAATAGATGTCGAAGAACTCGCTTCCCAGCTCCACATCCGCCACGTCCCGCAGCCGGATCAGCTCGCCCTCCTCATTGGCGCGCACGATGATCTCGCGGTACTGCTCCGGCGTGTTGAACTGGCCTTGGTACACCAGCACGTACTCCAGCGCCTGCGCGTCGATGCCCGAGCTCTGGCCCAGGCGGCCGGGCCGTGCGATCAGGCTCTGCTCTTCCATGGCCTTCATCACTTCCTCTGCGCTTATGCGGTACGCGCGCATGCGGTCGGGCTTCATCCAGATGCGCATGGCGTACTTGCGGCTGCCCAGGATCTGGGCCTGCGCCACGCCGGGGATCCGTTGGATCTCCGGGATCAGCTGCGTGAAGGCGTAGTTGTACAGGAAGAGCTCATCAGCGTCCTGGCCGTTGCCGTACAGGTTGATGTACATGAGCATGCTGGGCTGCACCGGGGTGATGATCACGCCCTCGCGCTGCACCAGCAACGGCAGGTTGGGCATCACCTGGTCCACGCGCGTCTTCACGCGCACCACGGCCTCGTTGGGATCGGTGCCCGGCTCGAAGATCACGCGGATCGTGCCCTCGCCGGCGCTGGTGGCATCGCTGGCCAGGTAACGCATGCCCTGCACGCCGTTGATCGCCGTCTCCAGCTGGATGATGGTGCTCTTGGTGAGCACGTCGGCGCTCGATCCCGGATACGCGATGAAGATGTTCACCGTGGTGGGCGCGATCTCGGGGAATTGCGCCGTGGGCAGCTGCTTCATGGCCAGCCCGCCCACGAAGAGGATCAGCACTGAGATCACGATGGCCAGTACCGGCCTGCGGATGAAGTTCCTGAACATGATGCGCGATGTTACCGGCCGATCACTCGGCGTGCAGGTCCAGGTTCGTCATCACGGAATCGGGCGCGATGAACTCCACCTCCACCTTGTCCTTGTCCTTCACCTTGCGGAGGCCCTCGAGCAGGATACGGTCGCCGGGCATCAGGCCCTGCGTCACCTCGAAGAGGTGCTGCAGCTCAGCGCCGGTCTCGATGCGCGTGGTGCGCAGCGTGTCGTCCTTGTCGATCACGAAGACGTACCGGTGATCGAGCACCTCGAAGGTGGCCTTCTGAGGAATCAGCAGCACGTCCTTCAGGTCAGACTCCATGAGGATGTTCCCGGTCTCGCCATGGCGCAGCAGGCCCTGCGGATTCGGGAAGGTGGCTCGGAAAGCGATGTTGCCCGTGGTGTTGTTGAAGTCGGACTCGATGGCGGTGATGGCGCCTGGCTGATCGAAGAGCTCGCCATTGGCCATCATGAGCTTCACCTCGGTGCCATTCCCCGCCAGCGATTTCTCCTTGTACTCGAGGTACTCGGCCTCGGGCACGTTGAAGTAGATCCACATGGCGCTGTTGTCGCTGAGCTCCGTGAGCAGCTCGCCCTCATCGAGCAAGCTGCCTTTCCGCACATGGAAACGGCCCACGATGCCATCGAAGGGAGCGTGGATCTCCGTGAAGCCCAGGTGCGCTTGCGCCATGGCCAATTCGGCCTGCGCCTTGGCCAATCGCGCCTGCGACAAGGCCAGCTCATTCGGCGAGACCACGTTGCTATCGGCCAGCGTCTTCGTGTTGCGGAACTCGATCTCCGCGAACTCCGCCTCCGCGGCCGCGCGCTGCACTTCCGCCTGGTAGAGCACCGGCTTGATGCGGAAGAGGAGCTGGCCCTCCTTCACGCTCTGTCCCTCATCAACGAGCATGTCCTGCAGGTAGCCCTTCTCCAGGGCGCGCAGCTCGATGTGCTGTATGGAGTGGACCTGGCACACGTAGTCGCGGGCGACCACGGTGTCGGCAAGCAGCGGGCTGGTGGCGGGATAGCGGCCGTGCGCATGGCCTTCGTGCTTTTCGTGATGAGCGCCGCATGCGGCCAGCAATGCCATGAAACCGAGAACGGCCAATGCCAGCAAGCTAGCCTGAGCGCCACGAACGGCAGGTGCGCTGTCTTGGGGCCTGGAGCCGCGGGCAGACTGTTTCTGAGGAATGGAATCGAGCGAATGCGCCATGCGAGGAATGATCAAGAAATGGGAACCGAGGCATGTCCAATGGCCCGGGCCGCGACCGAACGCGCGGCCATGCGTGCCGATGCGCGGCCTCAGAAGCGCGCAAGCACGGGCCGGTCAATGCGCTAGGGAGCGGATGGCTGCAGCCCGGATGCACGCAGCAGCGCACAGCGCTCAACGCGCAATACGCCTTCGGGGGAAGGCGCTTCGGGAGGCTCGCAGAGCGCCTCGTTTGCTTCCGTCACGAACGGCGTGACGGAGCATGGTTCCTCTTCGACCTCGATCTTGCCGTCGCAGAACTCGATGGCCGGCAGGGAGCCGTCCCGATCATCGGTGCCACCGCCGTGGCCCGCGCCGAACGCGGCGAACGGCATGCATAGCTGGAGGCCCAGCAGCAGCAGGGTGCCTACGAGCATCGCGCGCAAAGGGCCGATCATTCTCCGGTGCACTGCTCTGGAATCGGGCGCGAACGTAGAGCGCCGTTGCTGATGGCTGTCTTGCCTTAACAAATCGTTATTGGTCGCAACGAGCACGGCCCTTCAATGCGGTGGCGTATTCCGCGGTTCCGCGCCCAGCGCCAGGCGTCTCTGCCGCATCACGGCACCAGCACCCGCTCAGAAAGGTCACCCACGCTGCCCGATACGCGCACCACCACCAGTCCGTGCGCTTCGCAGGAGATGGCATTCGGCCCCATGGCCAGGTAGCCGCCGACCAGCACACGGCCTTGCGTGTCGAAGCACTCGAAGCGCGCTCCTGCCACGGGTGTTTCAATCAACAGGCCATTCGGCGTGCCGCGAACCGTGGCGATGCCTGAAGCCACCGCTCTCAGGCCCGTCTGCAATTCCACCTGCACGCCACAGCCCACCGGCGCATAGAAAGGCGAGTCTGCCACCACACGGATGGCATAGCCGGTGCCCGTTGCGGTGCCCGCCGGAATGGTGCACGGGATGCTCCCGCTCCCCGCGCTGCTCACCACGGAGCCGATCATGGTGGGCGCGCTGAAATCGCCATTCGCGTCGGACAGCTCCACGCTGAAAGTGGTTGGCCCGACCGGAGTGCCGTTGGTGCTGTAAGAGACATCGAACGCGCCGCTGCTGCTCTCGCTCACGATCACGGTGCTCACGGAGGGCGTGCAGGCCACGTTGTAGATGAGCGCGACATCGTCGTACCAGCTCTGCGTGCCCACCTGGCTCAACAGGCTGTCGCCACTGGCCATCACCAGCAGGAGGTGCTCGGGCGTGGCGCCGCTGTAATAATTGAAGGGCACCGAGAAGCGTGTCCATTCGCCCAGCGTGACGCTCGGCGAATCGAAGCGCGCGCGGCCCACCCAGTTGGCAAGCGTGCCATTCTCCGGCATGCTGGCCGCACCGGTACGCACGATGGCCTCCACCCTGGGGTGATCACCGGTCTGCACCGTGGTCTTGTACCAGCCCACGAGGCTGTCGGGGCGGTCCGTCATCGCCTGATGCCATTGTGGATCGGTATCCACGGTGAAGACGCGGCCGTTGGCTGGATCGAGCTCGGCATGCACGCGCCCGCAGGTCACGATGCCGTTGGCCGCGCCGATCGGCGATGTCACGGTGCGCACATTCACCGAGTACGATCCGGTGTGCGCGTCATCGCTGCGCCAGCACACCTGCGGCGCGAAATTGTTCACGAAGGTGCCCCCGTCGCTGGTCTTGATGGAGCTCCATTCCTCCGGCTCCTCGGTGCCGGTACCCAGGTTCTGCCAGGTCTCGAAGCCGCTGTTGAGGATCTGCGGCTGCGCGAAGGCGGCAGCGGTGATGATGCAAAGGACAAGGGCGGCGGCGAGGTGCTTCATTGGTGCGGGTTTGCGAGGGTGAACATAGCACCCTGCAACCATGCCGATGGCCTCGTGCTTCATGAAGCCAAGGTTAACCGACCTCGCTCCTGCCTAACGGATCGTTAACCACCGGTGAAAGAGCAGCTAACAGACCGCCGGGACATTTGCGCCACGAGGCAGTACAGACGCCTCTGAACGCGATGCTCCGCCAGATCCTCAGCACGATAGCCTTCACCGCTCTCACGGCCATGGCCACCGACCGGGGCACCGTCACGGGCGTGATCACCGCCACCGAAGCGGGCAGGACCGAGGCGCTGCCCTTCGTGAACGTGGCCATCAAGGGCACCGCCATCGGCGGCACCACCGACCTGGAGGGCCGTTTCAGTTTCACCATAGAGCCCGGCACCTATGTGATCCAGGTCTCGTTCGTGGGCTATGAGCCCGTGGAGCGCACCATCACCGTCAGCGCCAACAGCGTGACGCGCACCGATCTGGAACTGAAGCCTCAATCCATCGCCATCAAGGAAGTGGAGGTGTCGGCCACGCGTCGCACCGAGACCGAGAGCGCCGTGGTGATGGAGGCCCGCAAGAGCGAGCAGGTGGTGAACGGCGTGGGCCGTGAACAGATCGCCAAGGGCCAGGACCGCACCGCCGGCGATGTGGTGAAGCGCATCCCCGGCGTGACCATGGTGGGCGACCGTTTCATCATGATCCGCGGCCTTGCTGACCGGTACAACACCGTGCTGCTCAATGATGTGATGGCCCCCAGCCTGGAGCCCGACAAGCGCGCCTTCAGTTTCGATGTGCTGCCCAGCGGCGCGCTGGACCGCGTGATGATCTACAAGAGCGGCGCGCCCGAGCTGCCCGGTGAGTTCGCCGGCGGGGTGATCAAGCTCTACACCGTGAACGTGCCCGACTCCAACAGCGTGCGCGTGGATTACAGCGCATCGTACCGCGACGGCACCACCTTCGGCGCCTTCAACAGCAGCCAGAAGAGCAGCACCGACTGGCTCGGCTACGACAATGGCCTGCGCTCCCTGCCCAGCGCCTTCCCTTCGGACATCCGCGGGCTCAGCGCGCAAGGCCTGCAGAACGCCGGCCGCGCCCTGAGCAACAACTGGAGCGCCGAGCGCAGCACCGCCGCCCCCGACCAGCGCTTCAGCCTGCTGCTCGCCCGCCGCTTCGGAAATGGCGATGCCCGCGTGCGCGGCGGCAACATCACCAGCATCAGTTACAGCAGCACGCGCCTCAGCTACACCGCCAAGAACTACAACTACAACGTGTACGACCCCGAGGCCGGGCGCAGCGACAGCATCTACAACTACAGCGACAACGAGAATATCGCGCAATCGCGCGTGAGCGCGCTGAGCAATTTCAGCCTGCTGCTGGGCAGCCGCTCCAAGCTCGAGTTCCGCAACCTCTTCACCCAGCAGGGCACCGACCAGGCCACCCTGCGCACGGGCCGCAACTTCGAGGAGCAATTCGAGGTGAAGAACTACGCCTTCCGCTACCAGCAGCGCACCATCTACAGCGGGCAGTTGCACGGCAGCCACGAGCTGCAGGGCGGCGCCAGCAAATTGGAGTGGACCGCGGGTTACGGCCGCGCGTGGAGCAAAGAGCCCGACTTCCGCCGCATCCGCACCGTGCGCGACATCAACACCGAGGATGCCGACACGCCCTTCCAGACCATCATCCCGCCAGGCGCCACAACCCTCGATGCCGGCCGCTTCTTCAGCAACATGGCCGAGGAAGTGAAGACCGGCCGCATCGATTTCGAGCGCAAGCTGGAAGGCGAGCACGTCACCGCCAAGATCCGCGCGGGCGTTTACGCTGAGTTGAAGGACCGCACCTTCGAGGCGCGCTGGATGAGCTTCCGCGCCGCCAACCTGATCACCTTCGACCAGAGCCTCGCCTTCAAGCCGCTCGATGAAGTGTTCGCGCCGGAGAACATCAATGGCACCACCGGCTTCAAGCTCGAAGAGGGCACCAACCCCAGCGATCGCTACACCGCCTCGAACACCTTGTACACCGGTTACCTCGGGGGCACGGTCACGATCAACACCAGCACCACCATCAGCGCCGGTGCGCGGGCCGAGCACAACACCCAGCAGCTCCAGAGCCGCACCTTCGGAGGGCGCCGCGTGCTCGTGGACAACCCGGTGCTGAGCATCCTGCCCTCGCTGGGCGCGTCGCGCCAGGTCACCGAGCGCGCGCAGGTCCGCCTGGCTTACGCCAGCACCGTGAACCGCCCCGAGTTCCGCGAATTGGCGCCCTTCGCCTTCTACGACTTCAGCTTCAACAACGTGCTGCGCGGCAACGACAGCCTGAAGGTGGCCACCGTGCAGAACCTC
>CAZFBP010000080.1:0-11538 GCA_964517255.1 uncultured Chryseobacterium sp. | reverse complement strand
GTCCTGCGGGTAAACGCCCACGGGCATCACGCCGCCATTGGTGGCCAGGAGCTCCTGCAGGTACTCCCAGTTGCTGTCGTCACCGCAGTTCATGTAGAACTCCAGGTAAACCTGGTAGCGGTACATCTGGCTGCCGGGCGCGGTCTCGCCGATGTACGTGTAGCCGAGGTTGCCCCCGATCAGGTGCGTGGCATTCGCGATCTGCGCCGCTGAGGCGAGCAGCACGATGGACAGCGCGCGGAACAAGGTCTTCGAGATGGCCATGTGTTACTGGATGATGATGTTCCGTGCCCAAGCCTTCTTCGCGCCCATCACGTGCAGCACGTAACTGCCCGCAGCGAAATCCGCGACATCGAACCACACGGTTGAAGCGGAGCCCGCAATGGTGCGTCGTTCGATCTCGCGCCCCAACGCATCGCGCAGGATCACCGTTCGCGAAGCTCCATCGCTCGTGGCCAGGTCAATGGCGAATCGGTCATCGGCCGGCTGCGGACGCACGTTGAGGATGGCATTGCCACGCTCTTCGATGCCCACCAAGGAGCAATTCCAGTTCAGCAGGAAACCCGCGCCACCGGGCGGAGGGCCGCCACCGCCATCCTGTTCCTGCCGCAAGGTGATGCTCGGGCCCGTGGAGGTGATCACGCCACCATTGGGCAACGCACCCAACCCGTTGCCCTGATACTGTCCGATCAAGGGGCTCGTCACATCGGGTCCGTCATAGATGCGCAGCCAGCGGTTCTGATTGTTGCCCCATTGGAACACGCTGAAGTCGATCGTCACGAATTGCGCGGCGGCCGGGCTGATGGTGAATGCGCCTGAAGTGCCAGCGGCGTAGGGCCCATCAGGACCGCCATCGTCCGCGAGGATACCGAAGCAGGCTGTGCTCGTGGCGTCGTTGTCCTCCATCTGCAGCGTGTCGCACAGCCATGCCGGCACGAATTGCACGAGGCCGCCCTGCGTCTGCGTGTCGCTGCCATTCGCGTTCGTCGCGGTAAGCGTCACCGTGTAGCTGCCAAAGGCGGAATAGGTATGCGTCGGATCCTGCACCGTGCTCGTGCCGCCATCGCCAAAGGTCCACGACCAGCTCGTAGGCAGGTTCGTGCTCAGGTCCGTGAACTGCACCATGCCATCGCAGGTAACGGTGGGCGAGGCGCTGAACGCCGCGATGGGCGGGCTGGTGTTCGGGGCCACAATCACGCTGAAGTCCTCGGCCTGGCCGTAGAACGGCGCATCGCATGGGCCGCCAGGTTGGCCGATCACATCGGTGACCACGCGCAAGCGCAAGGGGGTGCCGTACACCGCGCCGGAAGGAATGAAGATGGACCCCGTCGGTGACTCTTGATCGAGGGCCGTCGCCATCAGTTCAGCAGCGCTGAAGGTGCCATCGTTGTCCAAGTCGATCCAGATGCGCGTATCGTGCGGGGTGTCTTCGTTGTGCACCACCGACCATGCGTAGGATTGCCCTTCGGTGACGCTCGCCGTACTGCCGCATGAACGGTCCTGGTACCCTTCGCTGCCATCGGGGCTCGTGCCGCTGATGCCCGCGAAGCTGAAACCGAGAAGGCCGTAGCCGCAGCAGTACGCGGAGGTGTTTGGCGTGCAGGAGGCTTGAACGAGCTGCGATTCCAGAGCGACGGTGATCAGATCAACGGCGAGGGTGTCGTCCTGGCCATTGGCATTGATCGCGAGCAGCGAGACCGAATAGGTGCCGCTGGCAGTGTAAGTGTGCTCAGGGCTCTGGTCCGTGGAGGAGTTGCTGTCGCCGAAGTCCCACGTCCAGCCTGTAGGGATATTCTCGCTCACATCGGCGAACTGAACCGTTCCTGAGCAGCTGAATAACGGCGAGGCCGTGAACGAAGCTGTCGGTGCAAGGGTGTTCTCCAGCACGATCACGCTGTAATCCTCAGCCTGGCCGTACTGCACATTACCGCAGGCCTGCGGCGATGGCGTGACCAGATCGTAAGCGGCGATGATGCGCAGTCGCAACGGCGTGTTCAGGACCGTTCCAGCGCCGATCAAGGTGCTGCTGCCCGCACTGGCGCCACTGCCTGAGAGCACCAGTTCATTGCTGGTGAAAGTGCCGGAGTTGTCGAGGTCGAGCCATGCACGGATGGCATGTGAAGCAACGGTCCCGGTGCTCACGGCGATGTCCAATGCGGTGCCTTGGGTCAGCGTGATCGGAAGGCAGGTGGCATCCAGGTACCCTTCGGTCGCGGCATCAGGGCTGGAGTTCATCATGCCTTCGATGGAGACCTCCAGGATTCCGAAGCCGGCCACGGTGCCGCTTGATGGTGCATCGCAGGCGGGTACGGGCGGGGTCCAGTCGGTCACCACGGTCACTTCCGTCTCCACCGTGTCCGGCCCGTTCACATTGCTCGCGATCAGTACAACTGTATAAATGCCTCCGGTCGCATACGTGTGCACCGGGTCTTGCTCGTTGCTCACGCCACCATCTCCGAAATCCCATTGCCATGCATTCGGGAAATTGCCGCTCTCGTCGCTGAAGGCCACCGTGCCGCCGCATCCCTGGCTCGCGGCGCTGAATGCCGCCACCGGCGGCTGGTCGAAGGCGTTCCAGCCGAAGCGCGCGCTGGGCCTTTGCATCAGTTGGATATGCGTGCCGCCTGGATCGGTGCATACCGCGGGGTTCGGCGTGTTGCGCTGAACGGCGGCCGTGAATGCGAACGCGTCCTGGCGCACTCTCGCGTTCTGCCCGCTCGCCGTGCCGGTGAAATGGCAGACGTCGATCACCAGGTTCGATGCGCCGTCCCAGAAGAAAGGCGCGGTGAGCGTGTGCTCGCTCCAGCCGGCGGCATCGATGTAGTCCATCGGTCCCCACACGGATGTGAGCCCGCCCTCCCATGTCGCAGTGAGCGCGTCGGCAGCAGTGGTGCCGATTCGGATTGAATAGCCGACTAGCGTGGTGCCGCTCGGGGTCACCACATCAAATCCGATTGAGGTGATGTGACCAGCACTCATCCCGGCCGCGAGCAGCTCGCCGGCAGGATAGAGCAGTTGCAATCGGGAGCCCGCTTGCGTGTTCGCGTACGGCGAAGGAGCTTGGTTGGCGGCATTGGTGAGCGAACCCGCGCCCACCACGATGTAGGTCTGTGCAACCGCATCCTGGCAGCAGTCCCACGAGGCAAGGCTGAAATAGCTGAAAAACAAGAGTTTGCGCAAGATCTTTGGCATAGGTCAAGGGTCAATGGGGAGGTGAAAGTAGCGGCCGTCTCCAAGCAAGAATCCACCGGGCATGAAGCAGCCATGATGGCCATGGGCAACCAAGCGCGGCTCAGCCTCGTATATCGATGCCATTTGACGATTGGTCGACGACTGGAACCTACCAGGCAAAAGCCTGCGAATCCCAGACGTTGATTGAGCCAGCAGCACGAATGAACTCCAAGCACTGGTCAGACGAATTGCTATCCCCGATGCGCGAATCGGCGGGGACAAGGGTCGTCTTCGCGCTTCATGGCGAAGTGGACCATGCAGTGAAGGAACGGCTCGTGGCCGACGCGGAGTCCTATTCGATCGAGTCGGCTGATGCCGTGATCCTGCGCAAGCGGCTCTTCAACGTGCTCGTGGAAGGGCTCGATAACCTGAGCCACCATACTGAGGCGCACCACCGCGCGAGCTGCTTCGCCACGTTGCTCGATACCGGCGTGGCCTATCGGCTCTTCTTTGGCAACACAGTGCAGCGCTCGGTGGCCGAGATGCTCATGCATCGCATCGCCGTGCTCACCGAGATGAGCGAGGTTGACTTGAAGGAGCATTTCCTCAAGCTCCTGTCGAACGATGGCCGAACGGATCGCGGCGGCGCGGGCCTTGGGCTGGTGACCATGGCGCGCAAGAGCGGCAAGGCGATACGCGCGCACCAGTTGCCGGTGGATGATCAATTCGTGCGGTTGGTGGTGGAACTCACCATCCGGCGGGACTGATGTCAAGCTCCGGCGTACTCGGCCAGATGCTCGAAATGCGGAGTCAGGACCCCCGAGCGAACGATGGTCGCGCGCTCGATCATGCCATCGTCATCGGTGCCGATCAAATTGGGCAGCACGCGCTCGATCAGGTCGAGGCCGAAAGCCTCCGAAGCATCACGCGGTAATTCGCACGGCAGGTTGTCCACGGCCATCACCAGGATGCTCCCTGGAGCGCCCGGCGCTACCTCTTCACCGCTCGCGCGGTCGTAGCCGGAAAAGGGAGAGGCGATGCTCGTGGCGCGCAAGGTGCTGTCGATAGGCCCGCCCACGTCGCAACTGATGTCGGCGATCACGGAAAGCCCAAGGCCAGGGTCTTGCAGCTCTTCGGTGCTCAGGATCTTGGGTCCGCGCGGATCCCAGAAATGGCAGGCCATGTAGATCTGGGCGCGGCGCGCGTAAGGCAGGAAGCGCGCGCGGTGACCGGCGGGATCAGCGTGGAAGGCGGCCTTGTCGAAAGGCTTGCCGTCCTCGCGCTCGTAGAGGTCGTGGGTGTTCAGCACGGTGTACACCGGCCGCGTGAATTCCTGCGCGAGGAACTCTGCTGGCTTCACCCGTAGCAGGCCCGCGCGCTCCAGCACGCCCATGGCGCCTTTGCCTACGCGGCCGCCGCCAGTGAGCACGATTCGCAGGTCCTTCGGCAACGGGAAGGCGTGCAAGTGCTTCTCGAGTTCCTCCAGGTCGTGGCATTCGTGCGCGGGCTTCAGGACGGGGCCGCCGTGCAACCGCTGCCATGCGCGGAAGCCGTTGTAGGCACCCACCACGCCGGCCCAGTACCCGAAGGCCAGCACGCGGTCGCCGTGGCGGTCGGTGAGCAGTTCGTGGTCAATCAGCGTGATGCCTCTCTCCACCACCGCGTGCATGAGCTTGCGGTTGTGCGCCTGCTGCTTGATCGTGTGACTGAAGAAGAGGTACGCCTTGCCCGCGATCAGCATGCCCAAGGGCACCTCCTTCACGCCAATGATCAGGTCGCGGTCGCTGAGGTCATCCACCAGGCGCACGCCCTCCGCCGCGTACTCCGCATCGGTGAATGCGCGCACCGGGCTGCGCTGCACCACCAGGTCGAGCTGCGGGAATCGGATGCTCACCTCGCGGCATTGCGCGGGAGTCAACGGCACGCGGCGGTCGGCGGGCTCCTTGCCCTCGCGAATCACTCCGATCCTTCTGTATGATGCGGTCATTTTCCTTGCGGGCGCAAATAAAGCGATCGTCACCAGCCGGAAGGTGATCGTTGCCGACGACCCATGGCATGGTGAACGCCCATTGAGCCTCCACGAGAATCGCGCATGCGCGCTGCTTCAGCGAGGATAGGGTGCAATTGGAGAGTTTCCGCGCCCTCCGCTGCGCGAACCTCGGTCGTCGAGCATCTCCGGACCTGCGGATTCGACTCGCCGAAATGAATGCGGCGCAACTCCGATATGACCAAGAGCGAAGCGCGCGGACACCACGCTCGTGCTGAGCATTCGCGCTGCTTCGGCGAGGCGAAGGTGGAGCCGGAGGGAATCGAACCCTCGTCCAAACGACCGCGACATGCGCGTTCTACATGCTTAGCCGCTTCGTTGGTTTTCGACCCGTGGCTGGGGAAGGGCACCCCACCCCGGGCTTAGGTCCTGTTTCTCACCCGCGCTACGGACCACCGCGCGGGCCAGTTCTCCATGATGACACCCCGGAGCCGGGAAGGAGGATCACGGGCCTCCCCGAGGGGTACTCGTCCACGCTACTGTTATTCACGTGGATTAAGCCTCATAGCCTTGGGCTATTAAGCAGCGAGCGCGTAGTCTACTTCGCCAGTTATGGCTTCGATGCACTGGGATACGGGCCGCACATCACGCCCGGCATGCTTACGCACCCCGCGAAGCCGCTGTCGAAACCAGATCGGCCCCAGGTGCTGGAAAGAACGTGGCGCGAAGGTACCGCAAGTCGTGGGCGAGGATGCGCATCTCCCTTAGCTTCGGCGGCCTGAACGAACACCATGAACCGCAACTACCTGCTCGGCGCCTTGTTGGTCATTCCGATGATGAGCGCCCCCTTCGGCCTGAAGACCACCCTGAAGAAGGGCGACTTCACCGCGATCAAGGACGAGAGCGCCGTACGCCTTGAGTTCACTTACGATAGGATGAGCGTGGGCAAGCTCAGTGAGGAGGATTACATCAACAAGAAGCGCAAGGAGCACAACGAGAAGGAGGCCGGCAAAGGCGATGAGTGGGCCGGGAAGTGGGTGGCCGCGCGCGCCAATGTGTACGAGCCCCAATTCGAGGAACTGCTGAACGAGCAGCTCGCGAAGCATGAATCGAACTTGCGCGCGGGCCGGGATCAAGCTGATGCGCGCTACTTCCTGCGTGTGCATACCACCGATACCGAGCCTGGCTGGAACATCGGCATCTCATGGGCACCGGGCTACGTCACCGCGAGCATCACGTTGCATGAGTCCGGCGCGCCTGATACGGCCCTAGGCGAGGTTCTGATCGACCGCGCTCCCGCGCGCGATGCCATGGGCTACGATTTCGACGCCAGCGGCCCCATCGGCGAAGGCTACGCCAAGTTGGGCAAGGAGCTCGGGGCGTGGCTCGTCAAGACCGAGTTCGGCCGGAAGAACTGATCATCGGTTGCGCAGCGAGCGCAGCAGCGCGTACGAGATAAGCGTGCCCGTGGCGCCAGCGCTGAGCGCCAAGGCCACAGCACCAGCGGCGTACTGCACCACATGCTCGTGCACGGTGGCGAGCGTGAGCTCCTCCACGCTCAGCGGCCGGTATGCCCCGCCGCCCACGAACGGAGCGCCCATGCGGTAACTCGCATAGAGGATCAACGGGATCAAGGGCGGCAGGCTGATGTTCGCGGCCGCGATGAAGAGCACGCGGTTCAAGCGCAGCGCGTAGGCCAGCGGTATGCCGATGAGCAATTGCAGGCCCCAAATGGGCACGATGCCCATGAAGAAGCCGAAGCCGATGGCGCAGGCTTTCCGGATCGAGCTTTCTTCCGGATGCGTGGCCTCGGCCTTGATCGCGCGCCACAAGCCGCCTTGCAGCAGCAGCCGCTTGGGCCAGAACCAGATCAAGGCGCAGGTCACCAGCCAGGCATTGAGGAAGCTGATGCGCGTGAAGTCGAGGAAGGGCTTGAAGTGCGACACGCGCTCGGGGAAATCATAGCGCACCTGCACGGGCACTTGCTCGAAAGGGACATCGCGCCAGGCCATCTTCACGATCGCCTCCACTTCGAAGCCGAAGCGGTCGGTGAGCCAGCGCTTGCCTTCCATCGGCTTCAAGGGCCAGCCGCGGAACCCGGTCTGCGTGTCGCCCAAGGTGATTCCCGTTTCCACCTTGAACCAGAAGTTGCTGAAGCGGTGGCCGAAGGAACTGCGGCCTGGAACGCCGGCCTGGTCCATGTTCCGAACGCCCATCACCATGGCCTCGGGTCGCGCGCGGATGGCTTCTGCGATCGCGGGGATGTCCGCAGGGTCATGCTGTCCGTCGGAGTCGATGGTGATGGCGTGCGTGCATCCGAGCGCCCGCGCCTGCGCGAAGCCGCGCCGCAGCGCATGGCCTTTGCCGCGGTTCGGCGCCACGCTGATCGCGTGGATGCCTTGCTCGCCTTGCAGGATCGCCTCGCTGCTGTCGGTGCTCCCATCGTCAACCACGATCAAGGGGCCGGTCGTGAACGCTCGGACGCCCGCAAGCACCTGGGCCAGGGTGCCCGCGTTGTTGTACGTGGCCATCACCATGGCGATCCGCGGTTCCATGATGCGTCGCGGGCTCAGTCCGCAGGAACGAGTTCGGCGCTCACCTTCACGGCGATCGCGCCATTCGCCGTGATCTGCGCCTCCACGCGTGCGGCGCCGTCGCCGGGCTGCACGCTGGCGGTCACCAGCAGCTCACCGGCGGTCGAAGGCTCAACGGGCACCAGGAACTTGAGGGCGCGCGCGCGCGCGATCCGATGCTCCGCGCCAAGCAATGCGCTGCAGACGCGAACAGTGAGATCCACCAGGCACACGCCGGGTACCACCGGCCGGCCGGGGAAGTGGCCGGCGAGGATCGCGTGGTCCGCCTGGATGCGCGCGACTGCCGATCCGCTCGGCGCGGGGGAGGGCAGCGCATCAAGAATGAAGAGCGAGCGGTGATCGGTGCGGTTCATGGGAGCGCAAAGGTGCCAGCTGGAAGCGCTGCATCGTGCATGGCGTCCCGGAACCGGGTGATGGTGAGGTCGCCGTTGGGGCGGATCATGCGCATCTCGGCCAGCCGCAGCGTGGCGATCGGGAATCGCAATTGGATCCGCTCCACCTTGCTCTTCATGGCGGCTTGATCGGGCTTGAGTTCCACCAGCAGATCATCCGCTTCGCGGAAGAAGCTTACAGGCATGCCGCCCTCGCTGAACGCTTTTCCGGTGAGCATGGCGCCCACGAGCCGCTGAATGCCGAGGAAGATCTGCTTGTCGCGCGCCGTGGCCGGGCGTTCGGCGCCTCGGTCACTGATCCGCACCTTGCCGCCGCTCACCACAGCGGTCATGGCTTCGGGCGCGCTCACTTCCCAGCGCAGTTGATCGGGCGCTTGAAAGGCGAACCGGCCTTCGCTGATCACCGGCTGCGCCAGGCCTTTGATCCGCTTCTCCTGCGTGAACAGCGCCTTCACGCGCGCGTCGGGCCGCGCCTGCTCGCGCAAGCGCAGCACGATCGGGTCGTACGCGCTGATGGGCATGGGGCCTGATTGAGCAGAGCCGATCGACGCGAGCGGAAAGAAGAGCGAGGCGATGAAGACGCGGAGCATGAGCGTTGAACCGTGGAGCCTCACCAACTTCCTGCCAAGCTTCCTTGCTTCGGCGATGATGGCCGCGCTCAGCGCCTTCACGGCGGGCGCGTGATCGTGCATGAGGATGATGGATGAGCGCTGCACCATGGGCAGGATGCGCGCGATCAGCGCGTGCGGCTCCTTGCGAGCGGTGTCGAAGGTGCGCAGGTCCCACGCCACGGGGATCAGTCCGCTGGCCTTCATGGCGCGCGCTGTGGCCGGACTGGTCACGCCGAAGGGCGGGCGCATCAATGTGGGCCTCACGCCGGTGGCGCGCTCAATGGCGGCGGCGCATTCCTGGATCTCGCGCAGTGCGGTACGCTCGCGCATGAAGCCCCAATGCCAGGCATGGCTCTGCGTGTGAACGCCGATCGCATGGCCGTCGTCGGTGATCCGGCGTGCGATCTCCGGTGCCTGCTCCACGCGTTTCCCGATGCAGAAGAAGGTGGCCTTCGCCTGTTCCTTCCATAACAGGTCGAGCAGCGCTGGCGTGTGTCCTGCCAGTGGGCCATCGTCGTAGGTGAGGGCGATGGCGCCGTCGCTGGTGCGGGTGGCGTGGGCGATGAAGAAGCCGGACCGCGGCGATGCGCTGCCCCACGACAGCAGCGCCAGATGCAGAGCGAGCGATGCGATCAACGGCCACATGCCCCACCAATTGGCGTAGATGCCCGCAGCCGCGACCGCATGGATCAGCAGCGCTGGCCAGATCGTGCCGCGATGGGTCAGCATGGCGTGATCAAGAGGTCCGTGGCATCTCCCGCACCCGATCCGATGCGCAAGGGCGTGCGTGCGCCAAGGCTCAGCGCTTCGCCCACCTGCTGCGCGATCAACGAGCCGTGCATGCCATTCGATGCATCCGGAGCGAGTGGCGCGCCGCCGCTTGCTTCGAGCCAATGGATGCAGGCCGCGTCATCCGGCTGCGCCATTCCGGTGAGCACGAATGCCTCGCCTCCAGCGCCAACCCGCACAGCAGGGTCCAGCGCGCCGACCACGCGCTCGAGCAGCTCGGTGCGCTCATCGATCGCGATCAGGAGGATGCGCCATTCCGGATGCTCCTGCAGCATCAGCATCGCTTCCACCAGCGATGCGTGGAAGCCTTGCACGCCCTGCGCGTGGGTGATGTTCGGCCCATCGCAGCGCAGCATGAGGGCGAGCTGGCCCGCCAAGGTGTTGTGCGTGGAGCGCATGAAGGGCAGCGGCGAGAGCAGCGCGCCAGCGGCATCGTGCATGTCGGTGAGGAAGCGCTCGGTATCATCGAGGCAGCCCAGCGCGGTGCTGGCGATGATCGCATCGGGCCATTCGATGCCGGCGCGGTGCAGCGCGGCCAGCGCCATGCGCGAAGCGTCGCGCTGCATGTTCGACATCCTGCGTTCCGCAGGAGAAGGGATCGCGGGCGGGTCACCGGCCACAGGTCCCGAGCGTGATGTGCTGCGCAGGTGCATCATGCGGCATTCATCAGCAGGAGGGAGGAGCAATTGCCGCCGAAGCCGAAGGAGTTGCTGAGCACGTTCCGCACGGAGGTGCGCAGGGAAGCGGACAAGGGCGTCGCGGTGTGTCCGGGCATCACCGCATCGGCCCTGCGCGCCGAAGGGATCAAGCCGAGACGCATGCACTGGATGGCGATCATGGCTTCGAGCGCGCCCGCTGCGGCGAGCGTATGGCCGGTGAGCGCCTTCGTGCTGGTGAACGGCGGCACGGGATCGAAGAGCCGCTCCATGGCGCGCAGCTCGGTGTCGTCGTTGTTGTCGGTGGCGGTGCCGTGCGCGTTGATGTGCGCGATGTCCGAAGGCCGCAGCCCTGCGCGCTCGATGGCGTCGCTCATGGCGAGGAATGGGCCGCGCCCTTCGGGCGATGTGGCCGTGGCGTGGTGCGCGTCGTTGCGGTTGCTCCATCCGCCGAGGATCGCCAGCGGCTCACGGCCTTCGCGCACGACATCACGGAGCCGCTCGAGCACCAGGTAGGCCGCGCCCTCGCCCAGGTTCATGCCTCTGCGCTGCGGGCTGAAGGGCTTGCATGGCTCCATGTCCATGGCGCTGAGCGATCGGAAGCCCTCGATGGTGAAGCGGCAGAGCGCATCGGCCCCGCCGGCGCGCACGCGCTTCGCACGGCCTTGTTGCAGCAGCCGTGCTCCCAGGGCGATCGCATTGGCCGACGAGCTGCAAGCCGTGCTGATGGTGGTGCTGAATGCACGCGATCCGATGGCGCGCGCGATCGCCTGCGTGTGCGCGTGCACCGGATGCTCCAGCGCGGCGCGCGCATGGTCCATGCGTCCGTTGCGCCAATCATCGTAGTGCGCCTCGCTCAGGTCCATGCCGCCCACGGTGCTGGCGCTGATCACGGCCATGTCCGCATTGTCGGCCGTGCGCACGGCCTCGTTCACGGCGAGCAGGGCCAGGAGCGCCGTGCGCGATCGGGGGGGCTCGGCGCCCAAGTTCAACCGCGCGCGCAGCTCATCGTTGTCGAGGCGCACCTCGCCCACGTGCAGATTGGGGTAAGGAAGCCCCAGCGTCGGGTGCCCGATGCCCGAGCGCCCTTCGAGCAGCGCCTGGGCGATCTCCTCCGTGCCCATGCCGATGGAGCAGATCGCGCCGGCGCCGGTGATCGCGATCCGTTCAGGGCTCACTTCTCGGCCAGGATGCGTTCGGCCATGGTGGTCACGTTCTGGAACACCTCACGGCCCTGCTGCGGATCGCTGATGCGCACGCCGTAGTGGCGGTCCATGAGCACGATGAGCTCCAGCACGTCGATGCTGTCGAGGCCCAGCCCTTCGCCGAAGAGCGGCG
>CAZFBP010000079.1:1616-11553 GCA_964517255.1 uncultured Chryseobacterium sp. | reverse complement strand
GCGGCGAGGATCTTCCCATCGGGTTGCACGATGATCCTGCGCACCGCACCTTGATCACTTGAACCGAGGAAATCGTAGATGGCCGCCCAGCCTATGCCGTTGAACGTGAGGTCCTGCGAACCGTCGGTGTTGAGCCTGTACAGGGCGAAGGCATAGTCCACGCCGACGAGGATCTTGCCATTGGGCTGTACGGCGATGCAAAGGGGGCTATCCATCGATACGATGCTTGAACCACCGTTCCCGAAGGTGGCGTCGGGCGTTCCGTCCGTTCCGTATCGGCTGACCGCCATGGAAAGCATGCCGCCCCACTGCGTCCTGCTCGCGGTCACCAGCTTGCCATCGGGCTGCAATGCCGTGGCCATGCCGATGTCGCCCCCGATACCAAGATCCTGCATCACCGTGCCCGTACCATTGAACAGCGTTTCGAGCGTGCCGGTCGGCGTTATGCTGACCACCCCCGCATCGAAGACCACATTGCCGCCATCGATCGAAATCCGGCCCACGACGGCAGCCTGATCGTTGGCACCCAGGGCGATCGAACCTGGGTACAACACATGAGGTGTGACCGGGAAGGCGCAGTAGCCCGCAACGCCGTAGGCGGTAATCAGCGCTCCTTGCGTGGTGAACGCGGCCGACAGCGCTTCGCTGCTTCCTGCGATGTATCGTGAGCCTGTGACCAGGAATTCGCCGTCCGAACGCTCCGCGATCGACCGCAGATCGCCACCATCAGGAGCGACCGGGTGGATCAGGGTGCCGGTGCCGGCAAAGGTGGGGTCCGGCGAGCCGTCGGGAAGAAATCGCTGAAGCAGCCACTGTGTCACACCTCCTGGCGGCATGGTGGTACCCGCGATCACGACCGATCCGTCGTCATGCACGATCATGTCGTTCAGGTCGTCGTTGTAGATCCCGGGAGCCGACGTGACCACGCCGGTCCCATTGTAGGTGCTATCCACGGAGCCGTCGGCATCGAACCGCACCAGGTATTCATCGTTGTCGACTGAATTGAAGTAGCTCCCGCCGACGATGATCCGGCCATCGGCCATCACGCCCACGCCTCGGACCTGGTTGCCGCCGGTGCCCACCTGATGGGTGATGTGCCCGTCACCACCGAAGCTCGTGTCGCGCGTACCGTCCGGGTTGTAGCGCAGCACATTGAAATCCCCGAACCCATGCGCGGCCGCTACGACGTATCGTCCATCGTCCATCACCGCCACGAACGCATCCACGCAGCCCAAACCAAGCTCCACCATCCAACCGTTCGTGTTGAGCGAGGGATCAGGACTCCCATCGGCCATGTAGCGCGCCATGGCCAACCGGTTCCAACCGCTGCCGCTGATGACCGTGAATGAGCGGCCTACAGCCAGCAGGCGGCCATCGGGCAGCAGGGCCAGATCGGTCACGGCGCTGTTGTTCCCCACGTACGTGCTCCAAGCCGCATCGCCCGCATTGATATTGGTGGACACGATCCCGTCGCCTCCAAAACCGTCGTCCAGGGTCCCATCGGTGTTGTGGCGCATCAGGGCGAAACAACCCCACATCGAGGCGAGGTACTCCGTCCCGCCGGCGCTCACGATCCGGCCATCCGGCTGCACGACAATCGCGCGGAAGTAATCGTTGCCGTTGCCGATATCGGTGAGCACCTGGCCACCGGTGCCGAAGGTGGGATCGAGCGTACCAGGCTGGCTGCTGCCGTGCAGCGACAAAACCGTCGTCAGCAGAAGCGGGATGATCCGCAAGGGGTCCATGTTGCGCATGGTCAGTGTGTTTCTGTGAGGAAGGGACGCACGTAACCCGAAATGAAGCACATCACCCTCGAACCGCTCCTGACCACGGTCATGTATGGATCGGCTAGTTCGATTTCCTTTCCATCATATTACACTGCGTCATGGAGCGAAGGGAACGCGGTTCACACCTTCCGATCTGGATCGCGCTGTTCTTATTGGTCCCATTGGTTGCGCCCGCACAGCGCTCCCCTTTGGATTCGCTCACCTTCGCCCTTTCGCAGGCAAGAACGGATACCGACAGCCTGCGCTGTTACGTCGAACTTTCCACCTCCGAATTGGGCGATGCGCAAGCGTCCATGGTCAGGCGTGGCTTGGCGTTGGTGGATCGGTGTTTGACGGACCACCCCGATGCGAGGCGCCGCCTGATCTCGCACAAAGCCCGATTGTTGAGCGAGATAGGGGTAGTCCTAAGGCACACCGGCCATGCGGACAGTGCCAAGGCGTGCTATGATCTTGGCTTCGCGCTGGCGGAGGAGGCGGGTGACCGCCGGACGCAGGCGAGCATACTCAATGGTTTGGGTGTGTACCATTATATCGCTGGCAACATCCCCGAAGCCATCCGTTCTCTGGAGCAAAGCATCGAATTGAAGGAAGCCAGTGGCGATACGGAGCGAATGGCCGCAGTCCTGAGCAATCTCGCGGGCATGTACGTATACCGCGGTGACCTGTCGACGGCGATGGCGCTCTATCAACGTGGCTTGACCACGGCCGCTGAGATGGAGGACCACGAATCGACGCCGGCCATACTCATGGGACTTGCGGCCTTATATGAGAGCCAGCACGAATGGCAGGAGGCCTTGGACCGCTATGAGGAGGCCTTTACCCTAGCGGACAGCCTCGGCTATGCGAACAACACCCCCATCATACTTAACAACATGGCCACCGTGCTCAAAGCCCGGGGAGACTTGGCCGGTGCGAGAGCACGGTGTGAAGAGGGCGTTCAACGGGCTGTGACCTACCAGCAGACCCACTCGCTGCCCGTTCTCTACTTCAAATTGAGCGATATCCTCAGCGATCTCGGTGATCTGCCGGCCGCCATTTCCGCCACACAAGCCTCACTTGCTTACGCGGACAGCATCGGTTCCAATGTGGACAGGGCATTCGCCCATGAGCAGCTTGGCCGTCTCAAGTTGTTGCTGGGTGATCACGAGGTGGCATTAGCTCACGCACTAGAGGCCCGCCGGATGAGCCAGACGGTCGAGGATCTGGCCTTGCGGCGCGATGTGGCGCATCTGCTGGCGGGGGTGTACGAGTCCATGGGCCGGGCCGCTCCCGCGCTGGCGGCCTACCGGGAGTTCCAACAACTGAAGGACAGCCTCGCCAACGATGAGAACCAGCGGTTACTGACGCGGTCGGGATTCAAGTACGAATTCGAGAAGAAGGAAGCACTGCTCCAAGCCGAACAGGATAAGAAGAACGCCCTGGCCGCGGAGGAACTCAGACGCCAGAAGCTCATGCGCAACGGCTTCATGGGCGGATTCGCGCTGGTGGCGCTCTTCGCCGGCGTCTTCTTCGTACAGCGCAATCGCATCAGCAAGGCGCGCAAGCGAAGCGATGAGCTTCTGCTCAACATTCTGCCGGAGGAGGTCGCCGAGGAATTGAAAGACACGGGTGCGGCGCAAGCGAAGCAATTCGATAGCGCAACGATCCTCTTCACTGATTTCAAAGGCTTCACACAGGCCAGCGAGAAGCTCTCCCCGCAGGAACTGGTGGAGGAACTGCACACCTGCTTCAAGGCGTTCGACCACCTCACGGAAGCGCGAGGCATCGAGAAGATCAAGACCATCGGCGATGCGTACATGTGCGCGGGCGGGTTGCCCGATCCGAAGTCCTCTTCCCCCGCCGATGTCGTCCATGCAGCATTGGAGATGCAGGACTTCATGAAGCAGCGCAAGGCTGAGCGCGATGCCCAAGGCAAGCCCGCATTCGAGATGCGCGTGGGCATCCATACCGGCCCCGTGGTCGCCGGCATCGTGGGCTTGAAGAAGTTCCAGTACGACATCTGGGGCGATACGGTGAACACGGCCAGCCGCATGGAGAGCAGCGGTGAAGTGGGACAGGTGAACATCAGCGAGGCGACGTACCGACTGGTGAATGGCGAAGGATCACTTGCGAATGGAGAAGATGGCGATGATGGACCCCATGCGCCAGTCACCAACTCCCATTCACCTGCTTTCATCTTCACCCCGCGTGGCAAGGTGCAGGCAAAGGGGAAAGGCGAGATGGAGATGTACTTCGTGGAGCGTGCCTGAGCTGGCGCTGAACGGATCCTGCCGATACGAGATGGAGGTCGGATCGACAGGCGATCGCGCGGGGCCTGGGATCATGCACGGTCAGTCCGGCGCGTGATCGGGCCCATCATCGGCGACCTGGGTGGTCGGAACCAGTGTCCGTCGTTGAGGCGGATCTTGCCGTCCTTCCAACTCAAACAAAGCTCCACCGTGCGGCCGTCATTGGATCAGCGGCTGAGCACGGTATCGGCATTGCGCAAGGCGGGCGATCGCGGGTAACGCCTCTTTCATCCATCGGCGCATGTGCGTTGTGCTGCGCGCGCTGATCCACCCAGGCGTGCGCTATATCAAGACCAAGTTGAACCAGGCTGATGAGCTGTCCGAGCTTCCGAAGGGAACCAACCAGGGGAGCTCGATCCAAGGCCGCGCCGCATTGGCCGCATGGGCTTGCTACCCATCAGCCCAATTCCGCCAACGCCCCCATCGCCATCATCCCCGCCCCTATCACCAGCGCATCCTCATCGATGTCGAAGTCGGCGGTGTGCAGGCCGCTCTGCGTACCGGGCTTGGCGGTGTTGCCGGTGCCCAACCGGAAGAAGCAGCCGGGCATCACATGCGTGTAGTAGGCGAAGTCCTCGGCGCCCATGCGGATGTCCATGTCAACCACGTTCTCGGCCCCAAGAAGCTCCATAGCCACGGCGCGTATGCGTGCTGTGAGCTCCGGGTCGTTCTTCACCACGGGTGATCCCTTCACGATGCGGAACTCGCAACTGCCTTTCATGCCTTCAACCACCTCCTGCGCGACGCGCGGGAGCAGCGCATGCAGCCGGGCGCGCAAGCCCTCATCGAAGGTGCGCAATGTGCCATCCATCGTCACCGCCTCGGGGACGATGTTGGTGGCGCCATTCGCGACGAGCCTCCCGAAGCTGATCACCATGGGCTCTCCAGCAGGCACGGCTCCTTTCGCTTCGGCGTACAGCCTCGGCACCAGTTGCGCAGCGATCAGTATCGGATCGATGAGCTTGTCCCGTTGCGCTGCATGCCCGCCTTTCCCCTTCACCGTGATGTAGAGCTCATCCGCTGCAGCCATGAAGGGCCCGCTGCGGAAGCCAAGCTTGCCCACAGGCAGGTCCGGTGTCACGTGCTGGCCGATGATGCCCGATGGCTTGGGGTCGTTCAGCACGCCTTCCTTCACAAGGAGCGATGCGCCACCGGGCTCCTTCTCCTCGCCGGGCTGGAACACGAGCATCACGTTGCCGCTCCATTCGGCACGCGAGCGATGCAGCCCGATGCCCGCGCCGAGCACCATGGCGGTGTGCGCATCGTGCCCGCAGGCGTGCATCACGCCGACCTTCAGCGAGCAGTATTGCGGTTTGCCCACCTCCTGGATCGGCAGCGCATCCATGTCGGCGCGCAGCGCGATGCACGTGTCACGCGCGCTCTTCACACCGCGCACCACGGCTATCAGGCCCGTACCCTTCGCATCCGGAGTCAGCTTCGCCACGCCCTCACGCACCTCGATGCCCTCGCGCTTGAGCACCTCGGCCACGAACGCCACCGTCGCATGCTCGTTGAAGGAGAGTTCAGGATTGCGGTGAAGATGCCTGCGCCACTTCACCATGTCGGCGCGCAGCGCGGCGATGGCCTCGATGACGCGTGGCATCACTTGCCGAGCATGAGCTTGAGGGCCACGAAGAGCATCACCACGCCGAAGACGCGCTTCACGGTATCGGCGGGCAGCGCGAGGGCGCCCTTGCTGCCCAGGTAGCCGCCTGCCACGAAGGCCGCGGCGATCACGCCCACCACCTTCCAATCGATCAGGCCTTCCTTCCAATAATTGCGCACGGCCAGGAAGACCACGGGCAGCATGAGCACGGCGAGACTGGTGCCCTGGGCCTGGTGCTGGTTGTAGCCGAGCAGCCAGATGAGCGCGGGCACCATGATGATGCCGCCGCCCACGCCCACGAAGCCGCTGAGTATCCCCGCGAGCAGCCCCACGATGATGAGCAGGCCGATGGTCTGCGTGTCCATGGATCAGATGTCGAGGCTGAGGGAGAAGTGGAACACGCGCGGCAAGGTCACGCCATCGTCGATGCCCCAAGCCCAATCGGCGCGCACGAAATAGCCGAGCAAGCGGGTGCGCAGGCCCACGCCGTAGCTGGCCAGGATGGGCTCTCGCGTGCTGTTGAGGGTGATGGTGAGCGGGTTGCGACGGATCACCAGGCGGTTGAAGGTGTTGTCCTCGGAGTAGGGATCGCTGCCCGTCCAGGCCGCGCCCAGATCGCCGAAGCCCACCACTTGCATGTGGTTGAGGAAGTCGGAGCGGATGGGTCTATTGAGGAAGTAGCGGAAGACCGGCAGGCGCAATTCGGTGTTGAGCACGCCGAAGCTGGTGCCGTTGCGCGCGTTGTAGAAGAAGCCGCGCATGGGGGTGCTCAAGGCCTGGTACTGGTAGTTCTGCGAGAAGTCGATGGGGATGCTGTTGTCGTACTTGGCGAACATCCAGTTGTCAACGCCCCCGAGGAAATGCACGATGCGCCGGCTGCCGAGCGATGAGGCCCCGGCCAGGCGCGTCACCCAGATGAGGTCGCGGTGCACCTTCATGGAATGGCGCAGGTCGGCGCCGAGCACTTGCATGTCGCCCTTCTTCTCGGGGTGCTGGTAGTACTCGCCGAAGACCTTCAGCTTCCAGCCGATCCAGAGGTTGAGGCCTCGCGGCAAGGAGCTGTCATAGACCCATTCGAGCTTGGCGCCAGCCATGTGGTCGTTGTCGTTGGGCGTGGCGAGGCTGAGCGGGTCGATGCTCTGCTGCACGAAACGGTCGTAGCGGTACATGAGCGAGGCGCGCACGCTGGCGAGCTCGCTGAAGGGCCAGCTGAGCTGGTAGGTGAGGCTGTGCGAGTGCACCTTCACGATGCCGCTGCGGTTGAGCCCCTGGAAGGCCTGGCGCTGGAAGGTGATGCGGCGGTCGAGGCGGCGCTTGAGGTTCTCGTAGGCCAGGAGGTAGTCGTTGTTGTTGAGGTCGAGCGCGAGTCGGAAGCCGCCGAGCACGCGATGGTCCTCGAAGAGGTCGTTGGCGGCCATGCGCGTGAGGCCGCTGAGCCCCGGGTTGATTCCGGCCTGTCCGCTGAAGGGCTGGTAGAACTGGTTGCTGTAACTGTTGTCGATCTGCGTCACCACGCGATCCACGGTGAAGTTGAGGTTGTAGTTGCGCTGCTCCGGATAGGCGAAGGCCTGGAGCGCGCTATCCGCTTCGGCGATCATCGGCTTCGGTTTGGCTGCTGGTGCTGGCTTTCCCGCAGGGCCGCCGGGCGCTTCGTCGGAGAACACGTACTTGCGCACGTCCACGGCATCCTTCCCGGTGGCGCGCGGATGCTGCGGCAGCACCTTCACGGCCTCACTGGTGCCCTCGATCCGCGCTGGATCCCGCTGAGCAGGCGCCGCGGCGGTGTCCCTTCCGGCTCCTCCGCCACGCATGCTCGTGGGCAGGTCCTCGCCAATGCGCCCTTGGTAGAATTTGTACCGCCCGCCTTCGAGCTGCAGCGCGGTGTAGCGGCCACGATCGCTGCGCACATGCTGTTCCAGCAGGCCGCGTTTCAAATCGGTGAGGCGCTGCTCCACGGTGAAGTAGCGGTAGTGGATCGTGGTGTCGATATGGCTGATGGCGCTGTCGTAGCGCACACGGAATCGGTTGGCCACGCCATCCAGGTCGCTCAGGTAGGTGTAGCTCGTGCTGTCGAGCTGGTGCGGCTGCGATTCGCTGATGCCGTCGGTGGCGGTGAGACGCGTGAGCACTCGGCCCCTGCGGTCCAGGTCGAGCAGGAAGATGTCCTTCGGCCCCCGGCGCGGTATCACGTCCTTCACCAATCGCAGCGTGTCGTCGGTGCGGTCGCTGCTGAAGATCACGCGGCGGCCGCCATCCACGAAGCGCGGCTCCAGGTCGTCCCACGGATCGTCGGTGAGCGGATCGCTGCGATTGGCCAGCACGTTGAAGAGGTAGAGGTCGGTGCGGCCCTCGCGCACGCCGCTCAGCAACATGGTTCGTCCGTCGGGCGCGTAGTCCATGCTGAGCACTTTCTCCAGGAGGAGCATGTCGCGCTCGGACGTTTTGCGGTCGTCGAGGGTGTAGGTGCGGAAGCGCAGTTCGCCCTTGCGCTCCACCACGTAGCTCAGCGCTTTGCTGCTGGGGTGCCACGCAAGAATCGGGTAGCTTCGGTCAACGATGCGGTCGATCTTCTTCTCGCCCTTCACGATGCGGCGCGTCCTGCCCGTGGCCACTTCGCGTATCCACACCTTGTACTGGCCCATCTCGTTGCTGGTCCAGGCCAGCCAGCGGCCATCGGGGCTCTGCTGGAACTGCGCGTACTGGCGCTGCTTCTTCGTCTTGATGGGCAGCGGCTCCAAGCCGATGGCCTGGCGGTAGCGGTCCTCCTCGCCGAAGCGGCCGCGGTAATGCTCCAGGCATTCGGCGAGCAAGGTCTTCAGCGACACGCCCAGCACGTAGAGGAAGCCGCTCTCCGCATTGCGGCTCACGCGCGTCATGTAGAGGATGTTGGGGATCACTGCGGGGCCGTACACCTCGGCCACGTAGCGCCAGAGCATGTGCCCGGCCAGGCGCGCGTCCTCGCCCTCGAGGCGTTGGAACTTGTCGAAGCGCCCGCTCATCACCGCATCGCGCACGCGGTTGGCGGTGGCGGCGTCCCAGGCGCGGCCGTGGTAGCTGATGATGCCCTGCGTGAACCAGTCGGGCAGGGTGAGGAAGGTGCTGCTGCGCAGGATCTCGCGCCAGTTGCCGCCGAACATCATCTGGTCGATGATCACGTGGGCGATGCCCGAGCGGATCTGCTGGTCGAGCAGGGCGTGGTCGCCCTCGTAGTACACGAAGATCTTGGTGCCCACGATGCGGGTGAGGCCGCCGATGTTGTTCTGGCCGCCCATGCCCGCCAGGCCGATGTTGCTCTGCCGGAAATCGGTGAGGGAGTTGTACACGATGAACTGGAGGCGCTCATCGATGGCGAAATCGAAGGCGGCCTGCAATTCCTTCAGGTGGCGCTGCGCGGCCTGCGCGGTGAAGCGCGCCAGATCGCGGCCCTCGGTGTAGAAGTACACCTCCATGTCCTGGAACCGGTACTGCTGCCAGAGGAAGTCCTGGTACTGCACGCGGTTCTTGCCGTACTCCTGCTGCGACCCGGAGTAGAATTGCGCGCGCGCCGATGTGGCGGCGAGGATCGGAAGTAGCAGAAGGAGGCGGCGCACGGGTGTGGACGGAGCGCGATGAAGGTAGGTACTTTGGCCGCCCTCACCGAGCGCTTCGGTGCGCGAAGTTGCTTCAATCCGTGTCATGCTCAGCGTCGCTTCCTTCGTCTTCAATCCATTCCAGGAGAACACCTATGTGGTGCATGATGGCGAGAGCGCCATCTTGATCGACCCTGGCTGCTGGAACGCCACCGAGGAGCGGGAGCTCGAGGACTGGCTGGCCGAGCGGAAGCTCACGCCCATGCGCCTCATCCTCACCCACGCCCACATCGATCATGTCTTCGGCTGCCACTGGGCGCACAAGCGCTTCGGCCTGCTGCCCGAGCTGCACCACGCCGACCTCGCGCTGCTGGAGCTGGCGCCCCGGCAAGGCCAGCTCTACGGCGTGCGCTGCGAGGCCTCGCCCGATCCTGCGCGCTTCATCGAGGAAGGCGACGTGATCGCGCTCGGCACCGATGAACTCCAAGTGCTCTTCGTTCCGGGGCATGCTCCGGGGCATATCGCCCTCTACAGTAAGGCGCAGCGCTTCGTCATCGCCGGCGACGTGCTCTTCCAAGGCAGCATCGGCCGCACCGATCTGCCCGGCGGCGATTTCGACCAGCTCATCCGCAGCATCAACGAGCAGCTGTTCCCGCTGGGCGACGATGTGACCGTGCATTGCGGGCA
>CAZFBP010000079.1:0-1516 GCA_964517255.1 uncultured Chryseobacterium sp. | reverse complement strand
GGCGGCGGGCAGTCGAAACCGTTGCGGGCGCGCAGGAAGAGGAAGCGCACCGTGAGTATGAGTGGGCGATAGGTGCTGCTGAACCACTGCAATTCGCCGAAGCCTTGATCAGCGGGCGTGATACTGAAGATGGGCGTCTCCAGCGTGGGGATCATGATGGTGCGGCCCGTGAGCTTGAAACCGTAGCCCATCTTGAAGTGCGCCTGCGTGATGAGGTCGGGCGGGAACGCGTGGCGGTTCAGGAATGGATCGCCGCCGTGGTTGTACTCACTGCCAAGGCGGATGTCAGCATTGGCGCCCAGGCTCAATTGGATGAACTGGTACGGTCGAGTAGGGATGAACTTGTTGGCATTGAAGGCCACGGTGATCAAGCGCTCGGCGAAATAGCCGTCGCCCGCCAAGGCGATCGCCGAATCACCGCGCCAGAGCGTGCCAGTGCAGGCTTCCGTTCCGCGGAGATTCTTGTACGCCAGGCCGAGGTCGAGGTAGTCGAGGATCACGGGATCGCGCATGAACCAGGTCGCGCCTGCCTCGAGGTAGAGACCAACGCGGCCATTGGGATCGTAGGTGGCCAGATAGCGGAGGCTGTCATTGCGGAAGACCTCCTCCTCCTCGTTCTTGAAGCGAGGCAGCGTGTAGGTGATGCCCGGCCCGATGAACCAGCCGATGCGCTTGGCCTGGCCATCGAGCGGGATGATGTCCGGGCGGCGGCGGCCGTACATGGGCTGCGCGAGCAGCTCGGCAACGGCGGAACATGAAAGGAGGATCAGAAGTGCGATGCGGCGCATGGACGAAAGGTGGCGCAGTGCGCTGAAGAAGAACGCGTGTCTGAGGGCGAAAGTGTGAACGCGGGGGTGTGGGGATCATCCTTTCATGCGCCGAGGATGCTGTCGCGCATCGAAAATGCCCGAGACCTGAATCGTTCCGCGTACCACCCGATAGATGATCTTGAACTTCCCCGCAATCGCTCTTCTGTATCGAATGCCATCCTCTGGAATCGCGAGGAGATCCTCATAGGCGCCATAGCCAGGGTGATCGCCGATGTATCGAAGAATTGTCTTCACTTCTGCGACACGCTTGGCAACTTCACGGCGCGTCATGTATGTCCGATAGATCGACAGCGACTCGCGGAAGCGCCGCATCGCCTCCGGCGAAACGATCACCTTCATTTCTGCGCGCGCTTCGTGTCGGCGATTGGTGCTCGCTTGGAACGCGCTTTAGCCTTCTTGCTCGAGACTGGGAATAACTCAGCCAGCGCGGAATCCATCTGCTTCTCGAACCGGCTCAATGGAATACCCTTGCCAGCGGCGAACTCACGCTCGGAAACTGCCACTGCATCACGCATGCTGCTCGCCGTTGAAGCGGCACCCGCTGACTTAGCCTTTGCTGCAACCGGTTTGCCATAAGCAGCAACGGGCTCGGATACAACAGTCGCATCCTCCGTCAGTATCCGATATGCCAGCTCCAGTTTGCCTGCATCTTGCTCCTTATCGATCAAAGCCTTGATCTTCATCTT
>CAZFBP010000078.1:0-11583 GCA_964517255.1 uncultured Chryseobacterium sp. | reverse complement strand
CTTCACGCCATGAACAAGCCGGCCTATCGCCACCTGCGCGGCTATGCCCTCGACCCCGGTTTCAGCACCCGCCTGGATACCGTGGGCATCAATGAAGCGCTCTACCGCATCCGCTACGAAGAAGACCTGAAGCCCGGTCCCGTAGGCGAGTACCTCGAGGTGCTCGACTTCGATCCCGCCACCGGATGCTGGTACGAGCCGGTGGGCCTCAGCATGGAGCGGGTGGCCTCGCAGCAAGGCCTGCGCCCCAGCGAGGGCGACCCGCAGTTCCACCAGCAGTTCTGCTACACGGTGGCCATGAAAACCATCGAGCACTTCGAGCGTGCCCTGGGTCGCAAGGTGATCTGGCGCTCACGAAAAGCCAGCGACAACGCTGATGGCTACGTGCAGCGCCTTCGCATTCATCCGCATGCCATCCGCGACGCCAATGCCTATTACGACCCTGAGCGCGTGGCCCTGCTCTTCGGCTATTTCACGGCCGCCGACCAGCTCGTCGGCTCCAACTATCCTGGAGGGCTCGTCTTCACCTGCCTTAGCCCCGACATCATCGCGCACGAGGTGACCCACGCCCTGCTCGATGCGGTGCACCCGCGCTACATGGAGGACACGAACAAGGACACCGGCGCCTTTCATGAGGGTTTCGCGGATATCGTCGCGTTGCTCTCGCGTTTCACCTTCCGTGAATTGGTTGAGCAGCAGCTCTTCGCCAGCGCAGGCCGCATGGACCGCTACACCGTGTTCGGCGAACTGGCCACGCAATTCGGCGAGGCCATCGAAGGCTATCGCGGCGCACTGCGCAGCGCCATCGGCGAATGGACGGACGAGGGCTGGAAGCCACGACCGCCCAATCCATCGGATTACCCCGGCCTCAGCGAGTCGCACGACCTGGGCGCGCTGCTCGTGGCCACCGTCTTCGACGCCTTCCAGCGCGTGTACAACTTCCGCACGGCCGACCTGCTGCGCATCGCCACGAACGGCACAGGTCGTTTACCTGAAGGCAGCATTGGCCACGACCTGGTGAAGCGCCTCGCTGGCGAGGCTGCTGAAATCGCCCAGCACCTGCTCCACATCTGCATCCGTGCGCTCGACTATTGCCCGCCGGTGGACATCACCTATGGCAACTACCTGCGCGCGCTGGTCACCGCCGACATGGACATCGCCCCCGAGGATGAACAGGGCTATCGCGTGGCCCTCATCGAAGCATTCCGCGCACGTGGCATCTTCCCCGACCGGGTGCGCACCATGAGCCCCGAGAGCCTGCGGTGGAGCCCGCCGCGCCTCAAGGACGGCGAGCTCGAGTTCTTCCGACGCAGCCTGGCGCCTCTATCCGATTCGATCCGCAAGCTGGTCGCCATGAACGACCGCGAGAAGATTCATAGCCTCTCGAAGGCCATCCAGGCCAGATGGCAGGTGCAACTCATGGCCAAGGTGAACGCCAAGGAGAAAGAGCCGCGCGACCGCTTCCTGCGCGAACTCGGCCTGAGCGGCGAGCCCGTGAAGCACCTCTTCGGCAAGGACAGCGCGAAGAAGCACGGCCTGCGCTTCCTCGATGCAAAGGGGAAGCGCCTGAACGACGAGGCCGTGCTGCCCATCGAGGTGCATGCCATCCGGCCCGTGTTCCGCGCGGGCCGCGAGGGCCGGCAGATCGAGCAGGTGCTCATCTCCGTGTCGCAGACCGCACGCGTGGAGCTCAAGGGCCATCGCGGCGAAGACGCCGTGGTGTTCCGCGGCGGCAGCACCCTCGTGCTCCCGCTCACCAGCCTCGATGATGCCGCATTCACCGTGGACCTCACCATCCTCAAGAGCGTGGGCAGCTGGGAGCGCTTCCAGCGGCAACTGCGCTACATGGACCACGGCAACGAGACCACGCTGCGTGCACGCAGCACCTACGCCGGCTCCGGCCGCGAACGCAAGATCAGTTTGCGCAACCTCCACCAGCACTAGCCATGGCCACCACCGTCTCCACGCGCATCCGCATGCACCGCATGGGCGAGCTCGGCGATTGCTTCCTGCTCACCTTCACAGCCGGTCAACGCAAGAGCCATATGCTGATTGATTGCGGCACCTTCCGCAACGGTGCCGGATCGAAGACCCGGATCCGCGAAGTGGTCACCAGCATCAGGAAGGAGCTCAAGGGCAAACCGCTCGACGTGGTGGTGGGCACCCACCAGCACAACGACCACATGAACGGCTTCGTTCACGCTGAGGATCTGCTCGCCGACAACGTCAGCCAGGTGTGGCTCTCCTGGCTCGACGACCCCGAAGATGCCGAGGCCCGCGTGATCGCCACCGACTACAACAACCTGCGCGCGAACCTGGTGCGCGCCGCCGCCCACCTCAAAGGCCGCGCGCTAAGCCCGCAGCGCAAGCAGGCGCTGGACCGCACCGAAGGGCTGCTGGGCTTCTTCGTCGGCGCCAGGCACGCCAACGGCACGCCGTCCGTCCTGCCCGAACAGGCGCGCAAGAACCTGCAGGCCATCGGCAAGAAGGAACCCAGGTACCTGCATCCCGGCCAGAGCATCGCCTTCCCCAGCCTGCCCGCGAACAGCGTGCGCGTGCACGTGCTGGGCCCGCCGCACGAGCGCAGCGAACTGGAGCGCATGAACCCGCGCAAGGGCGAGAGCTACGACAAGCACCTGTCACGCGCCACCGCCTTCAGCGCGCGCTTCGCCGATGCGCTCACCGCGCGCGCCCTCGATGCGCACGCCGACAAGGAGAAGAAGCAGCGCAGCGAATTGCGCGAGGAGATGGAATACCCCTTCGCCAACCAGGTGAAACGCAAGGAGGACGAAGCCAGCGGCGCGCTGAAGGACCTGGTGGCCGGCTACCGCCACAAGAGGAACGACTGGCGCCTGGCCGATGACGACTGGCTGGACCAATGCGAAGGGCTCGCGCTCTGGCTCGACGACTACACCAACAACAGCAGCCTGGTGCTCGCCATCGAACTGGTGGCCTCGAAGAAGGTGCTGCTCTTCGCAGCCGATGCGCAGACCGGCAACTGGAGCAGCTGGAAGGACATCCGGTGGAAGGACAAGGACATCAGCACCGCCGACCTGCTGGCGCGCACCGTGCTCTACAAGGTGGGCCACCACGGCAGCCACAACAGCACGCATGCCCAGGTGTTCGAGCAGATGACCGACCCGCGCCTCAGCGCCCTCATCCCGGTGGACAAGACCGATGGCAACATCGCGAAGGACAACGGCTGGAGGATGCCCGCCGAGCAGCTCTTCGCGCGCATCAAGGCGAAGACGCGCAACCGCGCGCTGCAGATGGACGGCGACGACGACCCCGCCTGCGACCCGAAGAAGAAGGCCGTGAAGGACAACTGGAAGAAGGCCGGCTTCCGCATCAAGACCGATTCGGACCTCTTCATCGAACTCACGCTCTGACCCCATGAGGACCATCGGCGCTTCCTTCTCCGGCGGCGGCTTCCGCGCCTCCGCCTTCACCTTCGGCTGCCTCGACCTGCTGCACCGCATGCACCTGGGCAATGGCACCCTGCTGGAGAACATCGCCTTCAGCTCCAGCACCTCGGGCGGCAGCCTCGCCATGGCCCTGCACGCCGTGCGCTCCCACCAGGGCGTGCCCTTCCCCGTGATCCTGGCCGAGGCCGCCGCCTGCATGAAGGGCGATGCGCTGCTGGCCGAGGCGATGCGCGTGCTCGAGGACGATGCCGCCTGGGCCGCGCGCGCCGGCCGGAGCCGCAACCTCATCAACGCCTTCGCCATCGCCTACGACGAGCTGGTGTTCAAGGGCGCCACCCTCGGCCTCCTCGCCGACAAGCGCCACGCGCCGCCCATCGCGCGCTACTGCTTCAACGCCACCGAGCTCAACCACGGCCTCTCGTTCCGCTTCGATCACAACGGCGATGCGGCCACCATCGACGATGTGGGCAACGGCCGCCAGCACTTCGCCCCCGGCAGCGCGGCGGTTGCGCACCAGCTGCGCATCGCCGACATCGCCGCCAGCTCCAGCTGCTTCCCCATCGGCTTCGAGCCCATGGTGTTCCCCCACGATTTCGAGCGCGTGCCCGCCGCCGGGCTTGCCGCCGCGCTGGTGAACGAGCGCCACGAGCCCCTCGGCCCGGAAGAGCTGCCCTTCGGCGTGGTGGATGGCGGCGCGGTGGACAACCAGGGCCTGCGCAGCCTGCAGATCGAGGCCGACCGCCGCGTGAAGCGCCAGCAGCCCGCCTTCGACCTGCTGCTGATCTGCGATGTGAGCAGCTTCTACATGGACCGCTACGAAGTGCCCGAGCCCCGTGGCGCCTGGCGCGGCGGCCCGCGCGTGCGCCACCTGCTCGCCCTCGCCGCGCTGAGCGCCGCCTGCATCGTGGCCGCCCTGGCGCTGGCGCTGTGGCAGCGCGCCTGGCTGGCGGCGCTGGCCCTGCTGCTGCCCGCCGCGCTGGTGGTGGGCGGCGGCATCGCGCTGTGGCGCAAATTGGGCGGTGGCGGCAGCACCGATGCCTGGGGCGTGATGCTGAAGCGCCATGCCCTGCCCCTGCTGCGCCGCATGCGCCTGAAGACGCTGCGCTACTTCCTGGTGCCGCGCCTGAAAACGCTGGGCCTGCTGCTGAACAGCGTGTTCATGAACGAGATCCGCCGCCAGCAGTACCGCGCGCTCTACGAGGGCCTGGAGCCCCGCATCCCCATCATCTCGTGCATGGTGTACGAACTGGCCTCCAAGAACACCGCCACCCTGGCGCGCCGCATGCGCGAGAAGCGCGCGAAGGCCGAAGCGGCCGGCCGCACCCAGCTCTGGGATGCCGCCGTGGCGCCGCTGCAGCCCAGCGCCGCCCTGCGCGCCGTGGCCGACAGCGCCGCCGAGATGCCCACCACGCTCTGGTTCGATGCCGGCAACCAGCAGAAGCTCGACCACCTCATCGCCTGCGGACGCTTTACGATGTGCTTCAACCTGCTGGTGCATCTAGCGGAACGGGAGGCGGAGCGGGGCCTGCACCCGGACGAAGCAGAACTCCGGTCGAACCTGCTCGCCGAATGGCGCCAGTACCAGACCAAGCCCCATTGAACATGCGCACGCTGCCCTCCCGGAACGAGTACCAGCAATTGCTCCTCAGCGCACTGGCCTTGGTCGATGCCGAGGACCTCGTGGCCATCGTGCGCGCGGCACGCAAGGATCCCGGGCGCAACCGCTGCATCGACCTGCTGAATGAGGAACTGGACAAGGGCGTCTCGCTCTGGGACGCGTTCGGTGAGCCCAGCGCGCTCTACGAGCTCTTCACCGACGATTGGCCGGAGCTGCGCGTGCTGGTGGGCCAGGACGACCATACCGTGAGCCTGGACTTCGGCACCAACGGCCCGCCCAGCGATATCGTGAGCTGGCGGGCCACCATGGGCGGCACCGGCGTGGTGACGAAATTGGTGTGCTACGGCCGCTATTACCCGGAAGGTCTGCCGCCGGAGCCGAAGGGACCTAAAGGCTGGAACCGGCTCGGAGACATGGATTAGGTGGCCGATGTTCCAGAGCCTGAGCTATCTCAGAGACGGGTGCAAGTCACCACATGCAGCAAAGGCTTCACAAGCGGCCCACGGCCGCGCAAAGAGCCTGCACCTGCGCGCGGCGCTTGCGCGAACTGCGCATGAGCCGCGCGATGATGAAGCTACCGATGGCCAGCATGCCCAACCGGATGTACACCACCATCAGGATCATCGTCACCCGATCATCCTCAATGGTGGCCGTAGCGCGTGTGGACCCCTGCCGCTCTTCGGCGATCAAGAGTTTGTGGCCCGCGCTCATGAGCACCAGATCCCCGATGAAGAGGGAGAGAGCCAGTATGCAGAACAGTACCTCGAATACCACCAGCAGTGCGCGCCGGCCTTGGTGAGCCAACCAACCGACTTGTTAGGTGGTGGCTTGACGTTTGGCTTCTTGTAGGTGCGATGATTCCATGGGTAGAGTCTCTGTTAGGCCCCCCACCCCTCCGCCAGCACCTCCGCCTGCTTGATCACCAGCGCAACGGCATCGTCCTGGCCATCGGGTGGGTATTTGTACTTCTTCAAGAGGCGTTTGATCATCAGCCGCATCGCGGCGCGGACGCTTTCGCGGTATTGCCAGTCCACGGTGGTGCTGGTGCGCATGCGTTCGGTGAGTTCGGTCGCTAATTGCTTCAGGGTCTGGTCGCCCATGGCGCGGAGCACTTCGGGCTTGGCGGCGAGCGCGTCGTAGAAGGCCACCTCCTCGGTGCTGAGGCCAAGGTCCTTGTGGCGTTCCAGGTTCTCCTTGAAGTCTTTCGCCATCGCGATCATCTCCTCGATCACCTGGGCGGTCTCAATCGCGCGGTTGTGGTACTTGCGCAGGCTTTCCAGCAGGCGCTCTGTGTAGGTGCGCTCTTGCACGACGTTCGTGCGGCTGTGCGCGCGTATCTCGTCGCGCAGCAGGCGGGCCAACAGTTCCACGGCGAAGTTGCGTTGCTTCAGGTGGCGCAGGTCTTCGAGGAAGGCCTCGCTCAGCAGGCCGATGTTCGGCTTGTCCAGGCCGGCGAGCGCGAACACATCGGTGACGCCCTCCGCCACCACGGCATTGTCCAGGATGTGCTTCAGCAGGCTGTTCTTCTGGTCCTCGCTCAGGCGCTTGGTCACCAGGGTGTTCTTGATGATCACCGCCTTCAGCGCGTTGAAGAAGGCGATCTCCTTCGCTAGCGGCTCCACCTCGTCCATGTTGCAGCAGAAGGTGTAGGCCACGTTCACGGCGGCCATCTCATCCAGGAAGTGCTTCTTGCGGTCCTCGTTGGCCAGCAGGTGGTTCACGGCGGGCACCAGCAGCGGCAACGGCTTGGTGGCGTACGCGCTGTAGTCGAAGCCGCGGAACAGGTCGCGCACCACGCCGAGCTTGCCGAGCAACTTGAGGTAAGCTTCTCTGACCTGCTCGGCGGGATTGCCCTTGCCCTTGCTGTCGGTGTATTCCTTGATGGCCTTCTTCAGCTCGCCCGCGATGCCGATGTAATCCACCACCAGGCCGCCGGGCTTGTCCTTGAACACGCGGTTCACGCGGGCGATGGCCTGCATGAGGTTGCTGTCGTGCATCGGCTTGTCCACGTACATCGTGTGGCAGCAGGGCACGTCGAAGCCGGTGAGCCACATGTCGCGGACGATGACGAGTTGCAACTGGTCATCCGGTTTCTTGAAGCGCTGCTCCAGCCGCTTGCGCTGCTGTTTGGTGTAGAGGTGTGCTTGCAGGTCGGCGCCGTCCATGGCGTTGCCGGTCATCACCACGCGCAAAGTGCCGTCCTCGGCGTTGTAGCCATTGGTACTGGTGCCCGCCCATTCAGGCTTCAGCTTGATCAGCTCCTTGAACAGGTCCACGCAGATCTGCCGGCTCATGCACACGATCATCGCCTTGCCGGGCAGATTGGCCGTGCGCGTTCCGAAATGCTTCACGAGGTCGGCGGCCACTTGCTCCAGGCGCGGTTTGGCGCCAACGAGCTTGGCCAGCTCGGCCCACTTGCTCTTGGTGCGCTCGCGCAGCACCATGCTCTCTTCATCCTCCACCACGTCATCGACTTCGGCATTCAGCCTTTCGATGGCGGCGGCATTCACGTCCAGTTTGGCCAGGCGGCTCTCGTAAAGGATGGGCACCGTGGCCTGATCGTTCACGGCATCCTGGATGTCGTAGATGCTCACGTAATCGCCGAAGACCTTGCGCGTGTCCTTGTCCTTGCCGCTGATGGGCGTGCCGGTGAAGCCGATGAAGCTGGCGTTGGGCAGCGCGTCGCGCATGTACTTGCTGAAGCCGAACACGTACTCGCCGGTCTTCTCGTTCAGGCGGCCCTTGCTGCCGTACTGGCTGCGGTGCGCCTCGTCGCTGATCACCACCACGTTGGTGCGCTCGCACAGCACGGGGTGACTTGTCTCGCCTTTCACCAGCCCGAACTTCTGCACCGTGGTGAAGATGATGCCGCCGCTCTGGCGCTCGGCCAGCATCGCGCGCAGCTCGTCGCGGCTATCCGCCTGAACCGGGGTTTGCTTCAATAGGTCCTTGGCGCTGCTGAACTGCTGGAAGAGTTGGCCGTCCAGGTCGTTGCGGTCGGTGACGACAACGAGCGTGGGGTTCTGCATTTCGCGCTGCTGCAACAGCTTGCCCGCGTAGCACACCATGCTGATGCTCTTGCCACTGCCCTGCGTGTGCCAGAACACCCCGGCCTTGCGGCTGCCGGGTTCCACCTCCTTGCCGTAGGTGGCGCGCGGCTCGCCTACCATGCTGGGTTTGTTCGTGTCCGCGCTGGCGATCACCGTGGCGCGTACGGCCTCGCGCACACCGTGGAACTGGTGGTAGCCCGCGATCTTCTTGATCAGCCGGTCGTCCGCGTTCTCGAAGAGCACGAAGTAGCGCAGGTAGTCCAGCAGCAGCTCGCGGTCGAAGAAGCCGCGCACCACCTTTTCCAGTTCGAACTCCAGCTTGGGATTGTCGTCCTCGTGCTTGATGGCGCGCCACGGCAGGAACCATTCGGGCGTGCCGGTGATGGAGCCCACGCGGGCGTGGAAGCCATCGCTCACCACCAGCGCGGCGTTGAACACGAACAGCGGCTCGATCTGAGCTTTGTATGTGTCGAGTTGCGTGTAGGCATCCCAGATCTCCGCGTTCTCGTCGGCGGGGTTCTTCAGTTCGATCACGCCCAGCGGCAGGCCGTTCACGAAGAGGATCAGGTCCGGCCTTCGTGGCTGCTTCGTTCCTGTTATCGTAAATTGATTGACGACCAGGTAATCGTTCTTCGTCAGGTCATCGAAGTCGATGAGGCGGGCGTGGTCGTGCTTGCGTTGTGGCGTGCCGGTGATAGCGGGTGACACAAGTGTCGCCCCTACAAATTCCACCGGCACGCCATCGATCAGGTGGTGTTGGAACTGCTGGTTGTTGCGCACCAGTGTGGTGTGTACCGGCGTGGTGGCCGTGTGCGCGGCGGCCTCCAGGGCTTCGGATGGCAGTTGCGGATTGATGCGCTTCAGTGCGGCCAGCAAGCGGCCTTTCAAGACCACCTCGTTGTAGCTCGTGCGCTCCGGCGCGGGGCCATCGGGCGCGATATCAGGTCCATGGACGAAACTCCAGCCCACATCCTGGAACCACGTAATGGCCAGGTCTTCGAGTTCCGCTTCCGTGATCATACGACTTGCGGGGTGACTTGCTGGGTGCTGACATCAACCACCCCGCAACCTATGGACAATGACTTGTGCCACAGCGCATGAGCTTGCGGGGTGTCCTTCAGCGTCATGGTTTCGGCAATGAGTTGAAACGGTCGAGCCAGGCCTTGCCTTTGTCGGTGATGCGGTAGCGCTGCAAGCGGCTGTTGGGGTCGGGCAGGGTGCGCACCATCCAGCCAGCGACCATCACCGGGTTCAAGTAGGTCTTGCGGAAGTGGTCACGGTTGGCCAAGCCCATGGCCTCTTGAAGCACCTCCCTGGGCTGCTCAGCCTGTGCGGCCAGTTCCAAAAAGGCGGCGACTTGCATGGTGACTTGCATGGTGACTTGCATGGTGGGCAGGTCCAGCGCTGCGGCAAGTTCCCCCAACACGCTGTCCCTCAGCGCCTCAACTTGGTCGGTGACTTGCACGGTGACTTGCGCGGTATCCACCGGGAGCGGCCTGTAAAGCACCTGCTTCACCTGCCCTTGCTCCTGGATGAACTTCGGCGGTGCGAGCCCCGCTTCCTTCGATCGGGCGATCATGTCCAGTGTTCCCGTGCCCACCTTCTCGATGTAGCGGGCCAGGTACATCGGCTCGGCGATGAGCGGGTTGCGTGGAATGGAAGCGTGTGGGATCCGCAGGTCATCCAACGAAAGCTCCATGGGATACGCACCGGGGTTCCACACCTCCAAGCGGTCCCTGAACAGCATGACCTGCACACTGGCATTGCTGGCATAGTCGCGATGCACCACGGCATTGACGATGGCTTCCGACACGGCCAGCCGTGGGATCTCCGGCGTTACCGGGGCCGCGTTGCTTTCGCTGCGCGTACCCACGGCGTGGGCCAGCTTATCCATCACGAAGTGCAGTGCCTGGTCCACCAGCTCGAACACAGTGCCTTTGAAGATCTTGTAGTCCGGCATGGGCTTGGCCACCTCGGTGCCGAAGAAGTGCACGCACTTCACCTCGCTGCTGATCAGGAAGCGCTGGGGCTCTTTCGCGAACAGGAGCACGGCGGCATGGCTCGGCCGCCCATGATCCATGAGATTCAAATGCATGAGCACCTGCTCCAGTGGAGTACCGGGCTTCAGCGGGTAATTGCGCTCCGCGCGGGCAAGGCGAAGGAAACGGTCCAGCTTATCCTCATCCAGATCGGCCAGCGAAGCACCCGGGCAGGCCGATGCGTCCATGGGCTTCGTGCGAATGATGCCCGTGCGTTGCAGGTGATCCACCAAACTGGCATAGAGCGCCGCCGTCAGCTCTGGCGCACTGCCTACACGTTTGCGGATGAGCTGCTCGCCTGCTTTGCGCACGAGCTTCGTCATGCGCGGATCACGATCCTCGTCCGTGTTGCCCTTCACATACACCAGGCGCTCCTTGCCCTGCGCGGTGGCCCGGTCGAACTCGCGCTCGGTGGGCGAAATGCCTTCCGCATCGGGGTAGCCGTACTCCATGCCGAAGACCCCGACGTAGAGCGTGCACTTGTCCAACTCATCCAGGTAAACTTCGTCGGTGCGCTGATCGCGCGCTGGCAGGTCCTCGAAGAGGAAGACCACGAAATGCTGGCCCAGCAGCGCATCGTTGTGGACGAAGTCCTTCAAGGCACGCCGCTCCGCTGCCAGTTCCTTCTGTACGCTGCTGATGAAGATGCGCGCGCTGGCCATGCCTATGCCCGGTAAAGCCGAAAGATCGCGATGTCCGGGGGAGCCTGCCCCGGGCTCGACCCGGGGTGCGCATAGCCCCAGCCCGTGGCCTGGAACCACGAGATGGCGAGCTGTTCGAGCTGGTCTTCGGTGATCATGCTGAGGGAAGAATCGGAGTGTTATCAGACTGATCAGTCGTATCCGCCGGATCAGTCGGCTCCGTCCGATGATTGTCCGATTGAGCTTGGCATTTCATCGTCCCTTTACAGTCCGGGTAGCCACTGCACCCCCAGAACTGGCTACCCGCATTACTGCCTTGTTTGGCAGTGCGCAGGCGCATTGGCTTGCCGCAATTGGGGCATTGCGGTGTTTCGGCGGCGGGCACCACAGGGCGGCCTTGTTGTTTGTCGCGCTCGGCCAGGCGCGCGGCAGTGAGCTGCTCACGGTGGCCGCCCTTGGTAATAATGTCTTGCTCCAACCGTGTGATCAAGCGGTCCAACAAGAAGTTCGCTTGGTGGATCAAGCAGATGAGGCAGTTGGCGCGTTGCGCGGGGTCTTCGTGATCCAACCACTGCGCGTAGTCCTTGTACACGAGCACCACATCATCGGGGCGCTTCGCGATGGTGCGCACGGCCATGGCTTCGGGGTCGTTCTTGTGCCATTGGCGGTGGCCTTTCTGGCGCAGGTAATCCTCGTAGTCCATCAGCAGTTCGTCTTGGCTGGCGCGGGCAACGTTAACCAGCTTCAGTTCGCTTTCGGCGCTGGTGGCGTTGGCGCGGCTGCCTTCGCCGATGTTCTGGCGGCCACTGC
>CAZFBP010000077.1:0-11619 GCA_964517255.1 uncultured Chryseobacterium sp. | reverse complement strand
GCGCCCTGGCGAGACTGGAACAGCTTCAGCGTGAAGCCATAGAGCGGGATGGCGGTGAGCGATGCGGCGAGGATGTTGAGCACCGTAGGACCGAGCGCCTTGCCGGGGAAGAGCGCCATGAAGAGCGCATTGAGGTAATGGTGCAGCGGCCCCCAGTAGCCGTGCGTGATCCAGTGCGGGCTGCGCTTCCATTCCAACGCGATGTGGATGCGGCTCACGGCATCGGCCTGCACCACTTGCGCCCATGGAAGCTCCGCCAGGCGCAGCACCAGCGCACCGAGCACGATCATCAGCAGGTCAGTGCTGTACGGCTTCTTCAGCATGCTCGTGGATGGTGATGGAGTCGGCCTTTGGAGCAGGCGCGAGGCCGCGCAGGGCACGAAGCTGCGCATCGCTTCGGAGCAGCACGGTGCCGCTGTACTCGAAGCGCGCCACCGTGGTGAACCCCCTTCGCGCTAGCGTGTCGTCGGCATAGACGTAGCGGTAATCGTCATCGGGCCTGATGCTGTCACGCGTGAGCTCGCACATCCACTCCAGGCCCATGGTGCGGCGGTAGTAGTTCATGGCGGGCTCGAAGATCCAGGTGTTCCTGACCTGCACGAAACCGTCGGCGTTCCACGTCTCGGCATGGTCCTGCTTCAGCGCCTGCATGGCGGCCTTGGTCTGCGCATCATAGCCCCACTCCCAGCTGTAGTGCGCCGCGAGCTGTTTCGCATGGCGTGGCAGCGACCAGGCCGTTAAGCCGAAAAGCAGCGCCACCGGCAGGGGCGCATGCCATCGCGCGAGCAGCTGCGTAAGGCCGATGAGCGAGAACCACAGCGGCGGCAGCAGGAAGATGGCGAATCGGCCTTCGAGGTGATCCACGCCGAAGAGCAGGTGCTGCGCGTATGCGCCCATGCCGATGAGCACCAGCGTGAGCACGGCCATGGCGCCGGCGCCGTGATCAAGCACGAATGCCCGTCCTTCGCGCCGAAGGCGAAGCCCCACAAGCGATAGCATGACCGCGACGAGCACGGTGAGAACCGTGGCAGGAATGATCAATCTGTGCTCGAGCACGTTCACGCCGGGCATCATGCTCCCGATCAAGGTGCCTACGGTGTCGGCATAGAAGGTGGCCTTGCCGCCGAAGTCGAGGTTGTTCTGCTTGAGCATGCGCAGCACGGGGTCCTTCAATGCGAGCAGCACCAGGAGCGTGAGCGCTGAATTCAGCGCAACGACCTTGATGCGTATCGGCCTGGCCACAGGATTGGACCGCCATGATGCAGCCGTGAGAATCGCGAACGCGAGCAGCACCGCGATATAGGCTGTGATGAGCGCGAAGTTGCTCACCGACGCCAGCAGGCCCGCCGCATGGAACAGTGCCATGTGCTTCCAATGCCCAGTGCCTGCGGCGCGCCAACCGTGGTAAAGCGCCATGGCCAGGAATCCGAAAGAGAGCCCGTAGCCGCGCGCCAGGCAGAACAGCTCAATGAAGAAGGAGTGCGTGATGAGCAGGGGGAATGCGACCACCATGATGAGCGGATGGCAACGGCGCAGCAGGAGCGCGGCGTACACCAAGTACACCACCAGGGCCAGCAGGTTCGGCAACCGGCACGCGAGCTCCGAATCGCCGAAGAGGGCGATGCTGCCCTTCATGGCCAGCGAGTTCAGCATATGGTTGTTGGTGTACGCGTACTTGTGCGAGATGAGGTCGCTGAAGCTGTGATGTGGGTAATTCAGGAAGGTGATGGCCTCGTCGTGGGTGAAGGAGTACACTGCTGCGCGATGCGCGCAATAGGCCAGCACGGCCAATGCGCAGATCACGAGGTACGCGAGCACGAGGGGCTTGATCCAGCGCGGTGTCATGCGCGAATCACTCACCGGCAGTTTCATCCGCGCGATTCGCGAGAAGATCACCAACGCGCCATTCATGACCGGGGCATGTCACTTCCCGATGACCACATCGGAGACCTGCTCGAAGAGCCGCTTCCAGGTCCAGTCCTCCCACGACCAAAACCAGTCGTAGCGCTCGATCAAGCCCATGTTCAACTGAACGAGCGCGATCACGGTGATCGCGGCGGTCATGCGCCAGATCAGCCCTCGGCTCATGACCGCCTGGATCAACCAGGCCAGCGGCACGGCCAGCAGCGCGTACAGGTCGATGAAGCCGCGGTGCCCGTAGCCCGATCCCAGATGCCATGACCACCAAGCGCTGTAGAGCAGCCAGGTGATGCACGTGAGCAACAGCACCGTGCGGGCGGGCGCGATGCCTTGCCATGCGCGGCGGATCAACATGGTCATCACGGCGATCATCAGCGGTGTGTACACCAGCCAGCCGTTGCGAACGCCAAGCACCACCAGGCCAGGCACCATCTTGTCCCACTCAAAGCCCTCGCCCTTCTTGCCGTAGGTGAAGGTGATGGCCTCGCCCGTGGTCCAGTGCCAATAGATCATCTGCAGCGCCCATGGAAGCATGCCAAGCGCGAGGCCGCTGATGAGCGAGGCGCGTTTGCTCAAGAGGTTGCTGAAGAACAAGCGCACCCGATCCTTCGACCCGGCCACGAGCAGGGGGAAGAGCAGGCTGAACACATTCAACTGGCGAACCAGCACGATCAGCGCTCCGCTCAGCACTAGTAAGAGCACATGCGCGCCGCGCGGGCCATCGAGCACGCGTAGCGAGCAATAAGCGTGAAGCCCGATCAGGAAGAGCGCGTAATTGTGCGACATCATCGGCTCGCGCACCGCATAGAAGTACACGTTGGTGGCCACGAAGAGCAATGCCGCGGCGATCAGCGCGGGCAGCCCGGCGCTGAAGCGGCGGGCCAGCCGGAAGGACACCACGCAGCCTGCTGCTGTGTAGCATGCGCCGCCAAGCATCATGGCCACGCCGTAGGGCGCCGAGAAGCCGTTGAGGTCGTATCCGAAAGTGAAGGCCGCCGCATGACCAACCAGGAAGAAGGGCAGTTGCAGCACGGCTACGCCCAGGGTGAAGAGGCTGATCCAGTTGCCGTTCTCCATCTGGTGGCACCAGAACATGCGGCTCCAATCGAAGTGGATGAAGGTGGACGGCAGCCACTGGTAATAACCGAGCGAGTCGTTGCCGTGGCGCAGGAACTCGTATGGGTCGTGCGCGTGCTGCAGCCAGGCGCCGCGCCAGGCTGCGAGCATTACGAGCATGAAGAGCGCCAACTGCGCGGTGCGCTCCCACGGGGCGAGCGGCACGAGGGCAGGAATGCGGGGCATGCGGTGAGGCCGGAGGTGAGGGGCCAAGATACCGGGCGCATTCAGAGCAGGGGCCGGAACACGGAACCCTCGCCATCTTTGGCCGAATGGATCGCGTGCACGGACTTGCTCTTTGGCTCTGGTGGCTCATGGGCGCGGCGCTCGCGGTCTTCATCCGGATCAATTCGCAGGGAATCATCGAAGCAGGCGATGCGATCAACCATTTCTGGATCTCGCGCTACTCCTGGCAGCATCCGGAGCTGCTCATCGACATCTGGGGCAAGCCGCTCTTCACGCTGCTCGCGTCGCCCTTTGCCCAATTGGGGCAATGGGGCATGGGCCTCTTCAATGCGCTGTGCTTCGTAGCCACTTGCTGGGCCGCCGATGGCATCCTGCGCCGCGCGGGCGCATTGGCGCGCTGGCTCTTCCCGGCCATGCTCCTGCTCACGCCAGCGTACGGCTCCATGGTTCTGGGCGGCATGACCGAAGTGCTCTTCGGCCTGCTAGCGATGCTCGTGATCCGGGCACTCGCCGAGCAGCGCTACGCACGGGCGGCCATCGTGTGCTCCCTCATGCCGTTCTCGCGTCCTGAGTATATGGCCTTCATGCCCTTCGTCGCGCTTTGGATCGCTGCGCACAAGCAGTGGCGCGCGCTGCCGCTGCTGCTGTTGGGCCATGTGCTCTTCGCCATCGCATGCGCCTTCGTGCAAGGCGACCCCCTGTGGTACTTCCACGGCGATCCGTACCAAGGCGCGGCGCACCTCTACGGCCATGGCGAATGGGATCATTTCTGGACCAGGCGGCATCACGTACTGGGCATGCCCTTGATCTGGATGATCGCGCTGGCGGTGCCGGCCGCATGCATGGCGTGGTTCAAGCAACGAGCGCTGCGCCCCTCGCTGAGGCTCACCGTGTTGATGGGCTTGCTGCCGGGCCTCTGCATTCTGGTGATGCACAGCGTTCTTTGGTGGAAAGGGTGGAAAGGCTCACTTGGCCTGGAGCGCGTGATGGCCACCGCAGTGCCGATGCTGGCGCTCTTCGCAGCCTTCGGCTTGGCCGCTGCATGGAACCTGCTGCGCATGCCGAATTGGCTGAATGGGCTGGTCTGCGCCGCTTGCACCGCAGGGTACGCCGTGATCGGCGCGCAGGCATTCTACGATGCACGGCATGTGCCTGTTGGCACCGATGCCTACCACGAGCACCTCGATCATGTTGCAGAGGCACTCGCAGCCATGCCGCCGCCTGCCGCAAGGACCATCATCTATCATCCGTACGTGCTGTTCCGCATGGGTGTCGATCCGTACAACAGCGAGCGCATCTTCCGAAGTTGGGTCGGTTTCGAGAACTTCAAGCCAGGTGATCGCTTGGTGTGGGATGGGCATTTCGGCCCGGCGGAAGCGAACCTGCCTCTTGATCAGTTGCTCGGCGATAGCACCATGCGCGTGGTGGCCTCCTTCGTTCCGAACGAGCACCTGGTCATGTACCACGGCGCTGCCATGGAAGTGCTGGTGTTCGAGCGGGGGAATGGGCGACGCATTCAACGGACGGAATTGATGGTGAATGGCATGCAGTCACCCGGCGCAAGCGCTGCCCGCGTTGATGCGACGCCATGCGGCGATGATCAACTCTGCTTCAAGGAGGGCGAATTCCCTTTCGAAATGATTGACCTGGCCGTTGGGGGGGGAGGCGCCTGCCTCTCGGAACTCGTGGTGTCGGGAGAGCTGGTGTGGAATGATCAGCCCGGGGAGATGCAGGTGGTCTTCAGCGAGGAGCTCGGCGATGGCGCTTCAACGTATCGCTCGTTCCATTTGCACGAAGGCCCGTTCAGTCAGCGAGTGCGGATCCTGACGCGGCCAAGCGGCGGAAAGAATAAACTCTACATCTGGAACAACAGCCAGCATCCATTCAAGCTGCGCGGCTTCAGGATCGAATCCGTCGCCACCCTGCAGGGGGAGTGATTGCCGACCAGGGAACTCACACCATCGCGATCCGCTCCTCCGCGATGAGTTCCCGGCCCGTGAGCCGCAAGTAGAGTTGTGCCGTGGCCACCACATCCTTCTTGCAGTACGCAGCGATGCGTTCCAGGTCCTTGTCCTCGTAGTACACGCGGGCCACATCGGCGCCGGTGATATCGTCCTTCGGCGTGGGGATGCCGAGGATGTGGGCAAGCAGCGCCAATGAAGTGTACGCCTTGCGGTCGCCGAAGCTCCAGAGGTTCATGGTATCCACATGGCCTACCTCCCACGGCTTGAGTCCGCCGATGTCGAGGATGCGCGGCACTTGGATGCGATTGATGATGCAGCGCCGTGCGATCCAGGGGAAATCGAACTCCTTGCCGTTGTGCGCGCAAAGCCAATGGTCGTCAGTGCGGTAATGGCGGTCAAGCAGCTCGGCGAAGCGCGTGAGAAGGTCGTACTCGTTGTCTCCGTGGTAGGAGGTCACGCGCAGGTGCCAGCCATCCGCTTCCTTGTGCAAGCTGCCGATCCCGATGCAGATGATCCTGCCGAACTCCGCAAGGATGCCGCCTTTCTCGCCCCAGACCTGCTCAGCGGACTTGCCATCGCGCTCCTGCTCGTAGCGGGTCTTGTCGGCGAAGAGCTGCGCGTCGCGCGGGTCAAGGTCGGCCCAGCGGTAGGTCTGCGGCACGGTCTCGATGTCGAGGAAGAGGAGCTTGCTGAGGTCTCTAGCCATGTTGCGGAACATGAAACATGAAAGCTGAAAGAGGAACGAAACTCACCGCGGAAAGACGAATGTACAAGCTTGGCACACGCGCCGATTTCGGTTTTCAACTTTCCCATTTCCGCCTTCGGCAGTCACTCGATCATCACGCCCTTCACGTTCATCAGTGGCAGTTGGGTGAAGTTCGCCTCGTCGATGCTGCCGGCGAGGAAGATGTACTTCTTGTCGTGCAGCGCGCGGCTCACGTAGAAACTGAGCCAGTACTGGTTGCTGAGGGCGAACAGCTCCTCCATGATGCGTTCGATGCGCGCCCAGCTCCTCGGCCCCAGGCGCTCCAGGTGATGCCGCATCTCGCTCGTGGCTCGCGCTTCGCCCTGCAGCTCGCCGTAGCCGCGCGAGCTGATCAGCACATTCTCCAGCGCATGGTCGTTGCGGTTGATCAGGTACACGTACCAGGCATCCCCTCCATCTTCATCGGGTTCGCGCACCACCGCCATGGCCACGCCCTCCACCTTCGGCGGCACGATGTCCTTGCGCACGGTCAGACCGGTTGTTTCTTGGCCAGATCGCGCGCGATGCCGATCCACTTGAACACATCGGTGGGATGGCCGGTGGCATTCACCTCCTCGCGCTTCATGCCGAGGCGCACCAGCACGAGGTCCTCGTGCGGGACCACCACCACGTACTCGCCGTGGAAACCTCGGCAGTAATGGATCGGCTGGCCATCCACTTCAGCGAGCCACCAGAAGTAACCGTAGCGCTGGTTGGGCGCGCCATGATCCATGAGCTTGGCCGGCGTGATGCTGGCCTCCCAGTACTCGCGCGGCACGAGCTGCTTCCCGCGCCACATGCCGCTGTCGAGGTAGAGCTGCCCGATACGTCCGAAGTCGCGCGCGGTGGCGTAGAGGCAGCAGAATCCCTTGAAGTCGCCATCCTCGCGGTCCTTGCCCCACCATGCCGTATGCTCCGCGCCGAGCGGTCGCCAGATCTTCTCGCGCAAAAGTTCATCCAGCGGCTTGTCATAGGCCGCTTCAAGTACCTCGGTCATGATCTGCGTGCTGCCGCTGATGTAATCGAATTCCATTCCCGGTTCGTCGCGGCAAGGTTGCGTGAGGGCGAGCTCGCGCACGTTGGTGCCGTAGTAGCCCTTGGCATTGTCGCTGAAGGGGTCCTTGCCGCTCTCGCTCCAATCAAGCCCGGTGCTCATGGTGAGCACATGGTGCAGGTTGATCTTCGCGTAGCATCCCTCCTTGTACTCCGGCAGGAAATCGCCCACGGGCTGGAACACGCTGTTGATCCTCCCTTCGCCCATGGCGATGCCGGTGAGCAAACTCACGTAGCTCTTCGCCACGCTGAAACTGTTGGCCACGCTGTCCGCGGCCCAGCCGTTCCAGTACTGCTCGAAGATCAGGCTGTCATGCTGCCACACCGCGAAGGCCACGCTGTGCAGGTCGGTGATGTCCTTCTCCTGCGCGCTGTTCAACGCGAGCTGGCCGTAGCGCCCGCCCTGCGGCCACGGCTGGGGGTCGTTGGCGGCGATAGCGCTGCTGGGGAAGAAGTCGCGGTCGTCGATCTCCGGTCCGCTGCGCCCCATGAGGTAGGTGAAGCGCACGCCGCGCGGTATGTGATTGTTGCCGGTGAGGTAGGCCAGGCCGATGAGGCCGCCGATGAGGAGGATGAGCCAGAGGAGGAGTTTCTTGAGGAAGCGCATGCGGAGGGATTGGGCGAAGGTACCCATGCGGCTCCGGCCATGCATGTCGGCGAGGCTCACGCCGCCGCCATGCGCCGAACGTATGCAGCGCGCATACCTTCGGTTCCAATCACATTGACCGTGTTGCGCACGAGGAATGACCTGAACCACGCGTTCGCGACCGTGCTGTGCCTGGTAGCGCCCGCGTGGGGCATTGCGCAATACCCCGCCTCAATGGAGGGGCCGTCGTTCAGCGAGGCGCAAGCACGGTATGCGGCGATCTTCTCGGAGCGCCCCGTGCCGCCTGGCGCCGGCTTCAAGCGATACAAGCGATGGGAATGGTACTGGGAACCGCGCCTGCTTCCGGGCGGTCGTTTCCCGGATGCCAACAAGCTTCATCAGGCGTTGGAGGCGCACCAGAAACAACGCGCGCTCACCTGCAACGCACTGGCGAAGGACGCCTCGAACTGGGAGGAAGTAGGGCCGACGACCTTTGAGTTCGCCGGGTTCGGCGGCATCGGCCGCGTGAACTGCATGGCCTTCCATCCAACGGATCCGCTGACATTCTGGGTCGGCACACCGGGCGGCGGAATCTGGCGCACAAGTAATGGTGGCGCTTCATGGTCCACTTCCACGGACGAATTGCCCGTGCTCGGCGTGAGCGACATCGCCATTCATCCGAGCGACCCGAATGTGCTCTACATCGCGACAGGCGATGCGGAGACCGCCTTGGTCGTGCCTTCGAGCACCAAGAGCATCGGGGTGATGAAATCGACGGATGGCGGTGATACCTGGGCGGTCACGGGCCTGAGCATGCAGGTGGCCTCGCAGAAACTCATCGGCCGCATCCTGATCCACCCGACCAACCCAGCCATCCTGCTCGCCGCCGCTTCCGATGGCATCTGGCGCACCACTGATGCCGGCCAGACGTGGATCAACACGGCCGCTGGTTGGTTCATCGACATGGAGCGTCTGCCTGGCGACCCGGACGTGCTTGTCGCCTCAACGCTGAGCAACAACGGCACGGCTCAGATCATGCGTTCCAGCAATGGCGGCCTCACATGGATCACCGTCACATCGTTCAGCGGGGTGAATCGCATCGCTTTGGCCGTTACCCCGGCCGCTCCTGCGCATGTCATGGCGGTTTGCGCGGACACGTACGGCCTCGGCGGCCTTGAGGGCGTTTACGAATCGAACAACGGAGGGCTGGGCTTCCAGCAGACCGTCGATGGGGATTGCCTGAACAACATGCTCATCCGCACGAACAATGCGAGCGGATGCGGAGGCCAGGGCGTGTTCGACCTCGTCTGCGGGATCAGCCCGGTGAATGCGAATGAGCGTTGGATCGGCGGCGTCAACTTCTGGCTGAGCACCGACGGCGGAGCAAGCTGGCAGCTGAACACGATGTGGACCACCAACCCGGCGAATAACCCCGACGGCCTCCCGTTCCTTCACTCCGACAAGCACGCGCTGATGCATCATCCGCTGGTCCCTTCGGTGGTGTATGCCGCCACCGATGGCGGAGTGCATGTCACTAACAACCTCGGCTCGACCTGGTACGACCGCACGCCGGGCATGGGGATCAGCCAGATGTACAAGGTGGGCCTCAGCGCATCGGTGCCCGGCCTGATGCTGTGCGGTCTTCAGGACAACGGATTGAAGCAGGTCGAGAACGATGAGTGGCGCGAGATCATGCCCGGCGATAACATGGAGTGCATCATCGACCCCGTGGAGCCCGCGGTCCAGTATTCCTGCGTGCTCACGGGGCTGCTCTATCGCACCACCGACGATTGGGCGAGCCGTGAGCTGATCGCCGATAACATCCCGGGCTTCACGGCATACACGCAGCAGTATGGGTTCGGGCCAGGGGCGTGGGTAACGCCGGTGGCGATGGACCCACAGGAAAACCACACGCTCTACATGGGCTTCAGGCAGCTTTGGCGCACCACCAACCGCGGCGACGATTGGAGCCTGGTGCCGGGGCTTTCAACGGGCGCGCACCTGCGCCATATCGCCATTGCTCCTTCGGCTCCGGAGGTGATCCACGTCGCTACGCTCGACACCTTGTTCAGGACCAGCGGGGCGGCATGGACAGTTATTCCTGTGAGTAGCATCACGGGCAGTGCCGCGAATGCGATCTCCGGGATCGCCGTGAGCGATGTTGATCCGCAGCGCCTGTGGGTCACGATCAGCGGCTACGACGCGCAGCGCAAGGTGTTCCGCTCGGACAACGGCGGGCTGTCATGGACGAGCATCACGGGCACCCTGCCGAATGTCCCGGTGAATTGCGTGGTGCATGAGCCGGGCACCGCGCACGGCATCTATGTGGGCACGGACATCGGCGTGTTCCGTTGGCTGCCCGTCGATGGAGACTGGGAGCCCTTCGACAACGGCTTGCCCAACGTGCAGGTGAACGACCTCGACCTCGACGCGACGAGCGGGGTGCTGGTGGCGGCCACGTTCGGGCGCGGGCTGTGGCGGTCGAATCTGGCAGAATGGGTGGATGTGCCTGATGCCGATCGCCCTGCCGTGGGATTCACGATGGCCCCGAATCCTGCGAATGACGCCGTCACGATCACGCTTCATCGGCCGCAGTATGCGAAGCTTGAATTGTTCAATGCCATGGGTGAGACGGTGGCGACCAGGGCATTCACCGGTGCCTCTCTCGTGCTCGACCTGCAGCGGCACGGCCCCGGCAGCTACTTGCTCCGAGTGCAGGGCGATTCAAGTGTCAGCACAGTGAAACTGATGGTGGTCCGGTGATCAGCACATTGCGCCATTCACCAGCTCTGCATCGAACAGGTCCGCGATCTCCAATCGCAATCTCTTCTTTACGGCTTCAATGTCCACTTCGCCGCCCAGCTCATTGGCCATACTGGTCACGCCCTTGTCTGCGATGCCACAAGGCACGATGTTCCCGAAGTAGCTCAGGTCGGTATTCACGTTGAAGGCGAAGCCGTGCATGGTGACCCATCGGCTGGCGCGTATGCCGAAGGCGCAGATCTTCCTGGCTTTCGCGGGATTGGTCCAATCGAGCCAAACGCCCGTGAGGCCATCGATCCTTCCGGCCTTGATGCCATACGCCTCCAGCGTGCCAATGATGGCTTCCTCCAGCGTGCGCAGGTAGCGATGGATATCGGTGAAGTGATGGTCGAGGTCGAAGATGGGATAGCCCACGATCTGCCCCGGCCCGTGATAGGTGATGTCGCCGCCGCGGTCGATGGGGAAGAACTGCACGCCCTTGTCCCGCAGACCCTGCTCGTTCAATAGTAGGTGGCTCTGCTTGCCACTCTTGCCCAGCGTGTACACATGCGGGTGCTCGCAGAAGAGGAGGTGGTCTTCAGTTGTCAGTTGCTCGTTGTCGGGCTTCAAGCGGTTGGCGATCTTCTTATCGATGGTCTCCTTGAAGAGGCGCGTCTGTAGTTCCCACGCGGTGGCGTAGTCGATAAGGCCGAGGTCGCGGAAGTGGATGTGGCGCATGGTGTTTGCCGCAGAGGCGCAGAGGCGCGGAGAATGCGAATTCAGGGTTCGTCCAATCCGTTAACCACACGCCGCACGCCTTCCGTGAGCACCGGCTCGTTGAAGTTGATGAGTAATCCGAGTTTGCAGCCTGTGAGTTTCAAGTAGCTCAGCAGTTGCGCGCGATGGACTTCCTGCAAGACCTCTATCGCCTTGACCTCCACGATGATTCGCTGGTCCACCCAGAGATCGAGTCGGAAGCCTAGGTCGAGTTTCTCTCCCTTGTATCGGACAGGCACCGAATGCTGTTGAAGGAAAGGAATGCCCGCTTCGCGCAACTCACGCGCCAGACAATGCTCGTAAACGCTCTCAAGCAATCCCGGCCCGAGCTCTCTATGAACCTCAATGGCTGCTCCAATAATTGCCCCCGAAAGCTCGCGATACAGCATCGGTATTCTCTGCGCCTCTGCGTCTCTGCGGCTTATTTCACCTCCGCCAGCTTGCCTTTGAGCATGTTGATCACCGCGATCTCGCTGGGGTCCACGCCCTTCTTCTGGGCCCAGTACAAGCTCACCCAGTCGCCGAGGTTG
>CAZFBP010000076.1:8207-11657 GCA_964517255.1 uncultured Chryseobacterium sp. | reverse complement strand
GGTGAAGCAGGCCATGCGCAGTGGCGCTTCCTGGGGCAGTGCGATGAACCTCCCGTGGGCATGGCGCTCATCCATGAGGGCATCGTGCGTGCGCGGAGGTGAGGAGAGAACCTGTTTCATCCGCCGCTTGAAATCGGCCAGCGGCAACGGCACGAAGTGCCCGAAGTGCAGCAGGTTGAAGCCCGTTGGCAATGGATGGTCCTCGCGGAGGCCTTGCAGCTTTGACGGCAGCTTTGGCACGGTGGAGAGCGCGCAGAGCAGGATGGTGACCAACGCCCCCGCCGCCAGCACACGGTACTGTGCGAGTGGCCTATCGTAGGTGTGATCCGCCGCTTCGGAGAGTGCGAATTGCAGCATCACGGCCGAGAGCGTGAGCATCAGGTTGGCTTTCAGGTCGCTCATCTGGCTCGTGGCCATGAGGTTCACGCGACTTTGCAAGAGCAAATAGTCTCGGTGGTCGGCGGTGCAGGGGTCAACGTCCTCGTGGCGTACCGGAGGGTGCTGCGGATCGAGCGGCTCGGATCCGTGGTCGGGGGGATGGGGCAGCATGGCGGTGTCGGCGGTGAAAGGCATTCGTTCAACCTCTCAACCCTCGACTCGCCGCAGCGCTTCGCGAAGGCGGTCAACCTCTCAACCTCAACCTCTCCACCATCTTTGCCGCCCATGGCAATACACCTCGTCACCGGCGGCTGCGGATTCGTGGGCCGCAACATGGTCAAGCGCCTTTATGCCCAAGGGGCCAAAGTGCTCTTCATCGACGACCTCAGCGTGGGCACGCATCCCGATACCTGGCTGGGCATGCCCGTGAGCTTCGAGCACCGCGAGATGAAGGTCTATGGCAACGATGAGCGCCTCTACTTCATCCATGCCGATCTGCGTGATGTGCTCCGCGAGCTGAACAAGGATCCGCAGTACTTTCAGAAGCGTTACGGCCTCAACGTGGCGCTCTTCGACGATATCTTCCACTTCGCGGCCATCGTGGGCGGGCGCAGCAAGATCGATGGCGACCCCATGCTCGTGGCGCAGGACCTCAGCATCGATGCCGAGATGTTCCTCTACGTGTGCCGCAACAAGCCGCGCCGTTTCCTCTACCCAAGCAGCAGCGCCGCCTATCCCATCGACCTGCAGACCGAGAGCAACACGCTCAAGCTGAAGGAGAGCGACATCGACTTCAGGAGGATGGGGGAGCCCGACATGACCTACGGCTGGAGCAAGCTCACGGGCGAGTTCCTGGCCAAGATCGCGGCCAGCCACTACGGCGTGCACGTCACCTGCATCCGCCCCTTCAGCGGATATGGAGAAGATCAGGACCTCAGTTATCCCGTGCCTGCCATTGCCGCGCGCGCGGCGAAAAAGGAGAACCCCTTCGAGGTCTGGGGCACCGGTAAACAAGGCCGGGATTTCGTCCACATCGACGACGTGCTCGACCTCACGCTCTTGGCCATGGACAAGATCAGTGATGGCCGCGCCATCAACATCGGCATGGGCCGGCTCACTTCCTTCCTCGAACTGATCGAGGTGTTTACCGGCTTCGCTGGCTACAAGCCCACCATCAAGCCCTTGCTCGACAAGCCCGTGGGCGTGCACAGCCGCTATTGCGACATGAGCTGGGTGGAAGAGAACCTCGGGTGGAAAGCCAGGATCAGCATTGAGGAAGGGATGCGGAGGGTGTATGAGGCGGCGATGAAGAAGATGTGATATGGGCCGCAGAGACGCAGAGGCGCGGAGAATTCCCATCTGGTCATTGCATGCGCCAATTCTGCTCTGCGGCCTGTGCTCCTGTACCCCAAGCTCGGCCCAGGTCCCGTGTGATAGCTCGGACTACGGCGGCGTTGGCGGAGATTTCGATAGGATCTTCGGCGGCAAGCCAGAGCCCTGGCAGGTTTGCGGCGACACCGCGAAGTTGAACGACCTACTTGTGATCTACTCATTCCCCCAATGCCGGATCTGGGCGGAAGTGAAGGGCTCGACCAAATGGTCAGTTGATTTGGATCGCTTCCGTGCATGCAAGGTGATGGTCATTCGCGAGCTGGTTGAGGAGGCCCTGCGGAACTGGAGGCGCTCGGACATGGTCTTTCAATCTGCGGATAAGCGGATCTTTGGCCTTCGGTCCGCGAATGGTAGGATCACGCCAATCGACAAGGATGATCTTCCGCAATGACACTGTTTCCTAACGGTTGAATTCTCTGCGTCGCTGCGCCTCTGCGGCCACCTCTCATGCACATCATCTGCTTCGGCCCCGGCCCCAAGTTCAAAGGCGGCATCGCGCAGTACAACACGGCGCTGGCGCGTGCGCTGAAGGATGAAGGGGCGCAGGTCACCATCGTGAGCTGGACGCAGCAGTACCCGGCGATCATCCCGCGCGAGTTCGTGGACAAGGCCAGCCGCAGCGATTTCCTTGAGGGCTACGAAATCCCGGTGCATTACCTCACCAACTGGAACGCCCCCGGCACCTGGTGGAAGACCGCGAAGGCCATCGCAGCCCTGAAGCCCGACAAGGTCATCATCCAGTGGTACAACCCCACGCAGGGCATTCCGCTGAAGACCATCGCCAAGTACCTGCGCAAGCACACGAAGGCCGAGATCCTCTTCGACCTGCACTTCGTGGCCGCCAAGGAGCAGAGCAGCCTCGACGCACGGCTCACGCGCATGGCCCTTCGGCACGGGCACGGCTTCATCGTGCATGCGTACAAGACGGCGGAGGAATTGAAGGCGCTTTTCGCTGCGGAGGAATTCACCTTGACGTTGGATGGCGCGCGGGGAGAGCGGGCGCGAGATCTCGCGCCCCAACGCGCCATCCTCAAGCTCTACCACCCCATCTACTCCCTCTTCAAGCCCGATCCATCCTTCAGCAAAGAGGCCTGGAAAGCGCAGCACGGATTGCGGAAGCATGTGTTCCTCTTCTTCGGCTTCATCCGCAAGTACAAGGGGCTGCACTATTGCATCGAGGCGTTCGTGGAACTCGCCAAGCAACGCGACGATGTGAGCCTGATGATCGTGGGCGAGCGCTTCTGGCACACGGTGGACCAGAGCAAGCTCAGCACGAAGCTGAAGAACGCCGTCTTCGGCACACTGAAGAAGCTCTTCTTGAAGAAGTCCGACGACGAGCGCGACTACGATCCGCTGGCGATGGTGGACCGACTCGGCATCCGCGACCGAACGATGGTGGTGGATCGCTTCATCCCGAATGAAGAGGTGCCGCCCTATTTCCAAGCGGCCGATACCATCGTGCTCTTCTATGAGACCGCGACGCCCAGCGGCGTGGAAAGCCTCAGCTACAACTTCAAGCTGCCCGCCGTGGCCACGCGCGTGGGGCACTTCCCCGAGACCATCACCGACGGCTTCAACGGCTACCTCGCCGATCCGAAGGACATCGCCGACATGGTGCGCGTGATGAATGCGAGCATCGAGCGGCCCATCCCGCGCGAGAACGTGGTGGAGGCCACGAAG
>CAZFBP010000076.1:0-8107 GCA_964517255.1 uncultured Chryseobacterium sp. | reverse complement strand
CGATGAGCTGGGCGAACTACGCGAAGGCGGTGCTGGCGGGGTGAACAGCGCCATCTACCTTGCCCGCATGGTCACGCGCATCATCGGGCACACGCTCCTGCGCATCTTCGATTCCTACGCTACTGCGCCGCGCCGTTTCATGGACCGCTGCGGCGTGATCTTCCTGGTGTGCCTGCTCTTCGGCATCGCATGCGGTGCGCTGGTCACTTGGTTGGGGGCTGCGTTGGGTCTTGTCCCCGGGATCTACGGCGAGGACTTCACCCTGCTGCTGTACATGGGCATGTTCGGAGAGCACCAGTACACGTTCGCGTTGTTCACGGAACTGGCGATCGGTCTTTTCGCAGTGCGCGTGTGGCGCGATGGCGTGGGCGTGCTGGGCGAACGCTCCTTCGGCCGGGTGTGGGGCTCGATCACGCATCTCAACTGGGTCGTCTTCGGCGTCTGCTTCCTGGCGCTGCTGGCGCTGAAGCTCCTGCTCTTCGATCACGTCTTCGACCTCACCGGGCTGCGCGATGAGTACTTCGACGGCTTCGATGACAGCATTGGGCCGCGCAAGTACCGCTTCCTCAAGTACCTGAACGATGTGTTCGCCGAGGCCTTGAGCTGGATGCCCGTGGCCATGAGCGTGCTCTTGCTGCATAAGGAAGCGCGCATGCCGGTGAAGGGGGAGGCCGCAGGCAAGGCGCTGCGGGGGTGGGTCGCCATCGCCATCCTGAATTTCCTCATCGTCTCGCTGGAATGGGCCGTGCTCGATTACGTGAAGCGCTTTCTGCTCCCGATCTTCTCCATTCCGTTCGAGGCCTCGCTGATCCCGATGGTCATCAATGGCCTGCTCGTCATGCTGCTCGGCGGGCTGCTGCTCCCGGCGCACCTGCTCTGCATCGCCGTGCCCTTCGAGGAATGGGCAGGCAAGGGACGGCCGGATGAGCCGGATGACTTCGATCCGGGGCGGCGCCAGCCCTCGTCCGAGAACCCAGCGGGTTCATCGACGTAGGAACGGCCGCATGCCCGTAGCGGTTATGTTCGCGCCCCCCTGCTGTACCGGTGGACTGGAACCCCGCCGTTACCCGAGCAGGTGGACGTCATTCGGAGGAAGGAAGATGCGATTCCGCCTGTTGCTCGCTTTGCCTGTGCTGCTGCTATTGGCCGCAGCGCGGCCTGTTGCCGATGCCGGCGATGCAGCCGTTGCGCATGAACTGTTCACCGAGCTCTGCCTCGAAGGGCAAGTGTCACAGAGCGCATTCACACGTGGGTACACCGCATTGTCGCGACGTGGAGCCAATCCCCGCATGCTCGCCATCGCCGACATGACCCAGCCGAGCACGGCCAAGCGCCTGCACCTGATCGACCTGGCGAACAAGGAACTCGTGCTGAGCACCTATGTGGCGCACGGCCAGGGCAGCGGCGAGTTGTTCTGCTCATCGTTCAGCAACAAGCACGGCTCACACGCCACCAGCAAGGGCCTCTACCGCATCGGCGCAGAGATCGTCAGCCCCAAGCACGGGGCGGCGCTGATGCTCCACGGACTTGATCGCGGCCTGAATTGCCAGGCCCAGCCGCGCGAGGTGATCATGCATGGCGCCGATTATGTGAGCGAGGCCTTCATTGCCGAGCACGGCCGCCTGGGCCGCAGTTGGGGCTGCCCCGCCGTGTCCCGCGCCGATATGCCCCGGATGATCCAACTGCTCGCGGGCGGTGGATATCTGTACGTGCACGGCCGCTGAGGAGCGCTGGCCCGGTCTTTTCCTTCGCGGCCAGAACGCCCCTCTGCATTATGCGCCTTCTTCCATTCGCGGCCTTGATGGCATGCTTCGTTGCATGCGTGGGCCCCATCGCCGGGCCCGATCTCGCACAACAGGCGCAGGCCATTGAAGAAGTCTTCGAGACCCCTGCCGCCTACAGCGTTAGGATGCTGGACGACGGCGCCCTCGCGCGCTTCATCACGGCCCACCCCGAGTACAGGGCCGATTCGGCGAGCATCGCCGGCTTCTACCAGCGCCGGGGCCGCCAGTTCGCCTGGTTCGTGAACGACTCGCTCTCGCAGAGCGCAGCGGCCTTCTACAATTTGGTGAACAGCGCCGACACAGCCTTCCCGGAAGTGGCCTTCATCCGCGACCGCATGGATCAGCTCATGATGGCCCATCAGCTCCCTCCAGCTGACACGCTGATCTGCGACGCGTGCATGGAGCGCCTCGAACTGGGGCTCACCGCGCAGTTCTTCCGCTTCGCCGACAAGAAGTACGGCGGCACCGTGGGCAAGGATTTGCGTGAGCTCGATTGGTTCATTCCGCGCCGCAAGAAGAACTTCGACCAGCTGATCGATTCGCTCGCCGCTGGACGGATGGACCTCTCACCGGTGGAACCGCTCCATCCGCAGTACGCGCTGCTGAAGGCGCAGCTCAAGCGGTACCATGACCTCCAGACCTTGCCCTGGCCGGAGCTGAGCCTGGGGGATCGGCGCAAGCTCGAGCCCGAAGACGAAGCCGATTGGATCCCCGACCTCCGTCAACGCCTCATGCTGCTGGGCGATTTCCTCGCCTCCGGCGATAGCCTCCTGCTCTTCAGCACCACTTACGACAGCCTGCTCACCACGGCCGTGATGCGTTTCCAGGAGCGGCACGGCCTGCACCCCGACGGCGTAATCGGCAGAGGCGTCATCGCGCAGCTGAACATCACACCTGCCGAGCGGTCGCGCACCTTGCTGGTGAACATGGAACGCCTGCGCTGGGTGCCGGAGCAGAACGCGCCAGACGTACTGCTGGTGAATATCCCCGAGTTCCGCCTGCATGTGCACGAGGCGGATACAGTGGCCTGGAGCATGACGGTCGTGGTGGGCGCGCAAGCCACACGCACGGTGATCTTCAGCGATACGCTCTCCGCCATCGTCTTCAGCCCCACGTGGACACCGCCGCCCAGCATCGTTCAAGGAGAGATCCTGCCTGCACTGGCCAAGGATCCGGACTATCTGCGGAAGAAGGGCATGGAGCGCATCGGCGGCTCTGACCGGAATCCCGTGATTCGGCAGAATCCTGGAGCGAGCAATGCATTGGGCCGTGTGAAGTTCCTCTTCCCGAACAGCTTCAGCATCTACTTCCACGACACGCCGAGCAAGAGCTTCTTCGCGCGCGAGAGCCGTGCCTTCAGCCATGGCTGCATCCGTTTGAGCGAGCCGAAGCGCTTCGCCGAGTATCTATTGCAGGGGGACACCGCCTGGACCAAGGACCGCATCAAGGAGGCGATGCGCAGCGGCGAAGAGCAGCACGTGAGGCTCAAGAAGAAGCGGCCCGTCAGCATCGGTTACTTCACCGCGTGGGTGGATCGCCAGGGCCAACTGCATTTCCGCGACGATGTGTACGGCCACGATGCGCGATTGGCCGAAGAGCTCTTCGGGATCCCGGCGGATCCGATCTGATCGGACAACCGCGCGATCGCCACGTTCCCCGCCTTGCGGCCATTCATCGCCAAGGTGCATAGGCCGGGCGCGAGAGCGGCGAAGAGGGCCGCGTAGCGGGGGAGGCGCATGAGTTGATTCTTGCCCGGCGTGATGCTGGCGGCGCCCGTGGCACCGCGACCGGAGTTCGACCGCATCGAAGCGGCGTGCCGTGGAAGTCCAGCACCACCGCACCAAGCACGGCGCTCCGGGCCATGCGATCATGCGAGCCGCTTCAGGAAGCCGGCCACCGCCGTGCTGAAGGCGACCGGTGCCTCGGCGCTGGAGAGATGCGCTGCGCCTTCAATCACCAGCAACTCGCTGCCGGGCATGGCACGGTGCATGGATTCGCTCGTCTGAAGAGGCATCAGTTCATCGTGGCTTCCGGTAACGATGAGCGTGGGGGCCGCGATGCGGCGCAGGACATCCGTGCGGTCCGGCCGAAGCGCCATGCCACGGGCCGCTGCCGCGATGGCCTCCGGCCGCTGCCGCGCCATGAGCGTCTCGATGCGCGCTGCTACCGCCGGCTGCTCGCCGCGCATGCGCTGCGACAGCACCTTGGGAATCATGGCCCTGGCGATCACGCCCGCGCCTTTCGAGAGGGCATCGAGGGCCGTCTGTTCGCGCGCGGCCCTGCCTTCATCCGTATCGGCCGTCGATCGCGTGTTGCACAGGATAAGTCCCTGCACGCGTTCAGGCCATCGCTCGGCGAAGGCCATGGCCACATAGCCGCCCATGCTCAGGCCGCAGAGCACCGCGCGCTCGATGCCTGCTTCATCCAACAGCTCCTTCAGATCCTCGGCGTACGATTCCATCGTCATCGCCTCTGGCAAGGGCCGTGCATCAGTTCCGAAGCCGCGCAGATCAGGCGCCAGCACATGCGCCGTGCCGGACAACCCTTCGGCCTGCGGCTGCCAGAAGCTGCCGTCCAACGGGAAGCCGTGTATGCAGAGGAGCGTGGGCAGGGCCATCGCGCCAAAGTTGGTGGCTGGCCCGCCAAGGTGGATCTTCGTCCGCATGCGGATGTTCCTCGTGCTCCTCGCTCTTCTGCCCAACGTGCTAGCGGCCAGGGATTACGTGGTGCCCGTGAATGATGTGGCGGGCTTCTTCGCCAAGCTGCCGAAGGATGCCACGCGTGTGAGTTTCAGTGCGGCAGCGGTGTACAAGTGCGAGAACGACATCGCGCTGCCCGACGCGCAATTGTTGGTGATCGATGGGGCAGGCGCGAAACTGGTGCTGGGGCCGAAGAGCAACGGATTCACGCGTACGATCACCGACCAGAAGGACGCGCTGGCACGGGTGAGCAGCCGTTACACGATCCGCGATTTCGCCGTGATCGAGGGCGGCCGCAAGGCCATCGACCTCAAGGCCACGCTCGGCAGCGTGATCGAGAACCTGCGCTGCGCGGGCCAGGGCGAGGCGGCCATCGACCTGCGCTTCTGCCTGATGGCGCGCGTGCAGAACGTGCTGGTCACGAATCCGAAGGCGCGCGGCATCATGGTGCGGCAGGGCGATTGGCCCGGAGCCACCTGGAGCAACAGCCAGAGCAACCACGCCGTGCTGGATCAATGCCGCGTGTACTGCACGGCCACCACCACGCAGGCGTTCAGCGTGCTGCACAGCAGCGGCGTGCGCATGAACGATTGCATCAGCGAAGGCTCGCCGTGCGACCATGACCTCTTCCTCAGCGCCGCCATCGATGGCGACGAGACGAAGCCGGCGCGGAACACCGTGGTGAAGCAATTCGCGCTCTCGAACCTCCATGTGGAGCACGCCGCGCGCAAGGCGAGCATCTACGTGAACATGCCGCCGCGATCCAGCGTGGAGCTCGATGGCATCTATTGGAACGGCAAGATGAAGTCGCCGGTGATCGACTACATCAGTGGTCAGCTCAACCTGCATGGCATCGGCTGGTGGGACGATGGATTCGTGATCGTCACGCGCGTGTCGGCGCCACGGATCAACGTGGACCGCTGCCATGGCGCGCTGCGCGTGGGCAAGCTGAGCGCTGATGGCAGGCGGGCAGGTGCGCTGGAGCTCCGCGATGCGCTGCCCGGCAACGAGAAGCTGCTGTTGGATCAGGTGCGGATCACGAGGCCGGCGATGTGAGCGGGCCTGCCACCTTCACCCTCATCCCCTCGCACTCCACCACCTGCCCTGCGCGGATCTTGTTGGTCTTGCGGTGCTCCACCTGGCCATCCACCTTCACGCGGCCCTCGGCCACCAACTGCTTGCCTTGGCCGCCGCTGTCGCAGATGCCCGCGAGCTTGAGCAATTGGTTCAGCTCGATGTACTCGCCGCGCAGCTCGATCACAATGGGTTCCATGGCGCAAAGGAAACGGCGATCAACGGATCCCATCACGGCTCAGCGCGCGCATGAAGTGGTAGCCGCGCTTCACGAAGCCATGGCGCTCGTAGAAGCGATGGCCAGCGATGTTCTCCAAGTAGGCGTCGAGCATCACGTGCTCGCAGCGTTCCTCGCGCGCGATGGCGATGAGCTCATCAACGAGCAGTTTCCCGATTCCGCGTGAGCGATGCGCGGCATCCACCACGAAGTTGTCAATCTCCAAAAAGCGGCCGCAGTAGAGTTTGTGGCCGATCCAGTAGCCGCTGAGGCCCACGCACGTATTATCCTCGAGCACAGCCAGCATGGCGTAGCGGTGCGGCACCATGGCCGTGAGAAGATCACGATAGGTTCCCGGCGTGAGCGATGGCGTGAGCTGCTGGATTAGCCGCACGTGCGGGAGCATCTCTTGCACGGAATGGAGGCGGCGCAGTTCCATGGTTCTGCGCCATGGCCTGGGCGTCGGCGCGGCGCAAAGGAAGCGGCCAAATCCAAGGCGGGTATCTTGCCCGGCAAATTCACAGCGATGGCATCCACCTTCCTGCCGGATGAGCAAGGCTCCACAGAGCGGCCGGGACTGATCTTCGGACTGGGCATCTTCAGCTTCGTCAATACAGGACTCTTCCTGCTGGTTTATGGGATAGGCATCGTGGGCATGCTGGCCCTGCAGCAGATGCCGTTGGAAGAAGTGAGCGGCATGTTCGATGAAGCGCGGTCGTTCATGGCCGATTCCGATTCCGAGCAGATTGACGCGATGGTGCCGATCCTCCATGCGAACGGAGCTGCGCTGTTGGCGATCCTCTTCGCGCGCACGCTGCTCCGGCTCATCGGCACGGTGGGCATCTGGCGCGGCCGCAAGCGTGGCTTCCATATCTACGCAGCGGCACAACTGCTGGGCATCTTCGCGCCGCACATCGTCCTTCCGTGGAGCATGCTCGGGGTGGTGGGCCCGGTGCTCGCCGTGGGCATGACGGCGGCATACGGCAGTCAACTGAAACGGATGCAATGAAGGCGTGGAAGTCGTGGTTGCTGGTGGCAATCGGCTTCTGCGCAGGGGCGGACGCGCGCGCGCAGGAGGCTTCACCGCTCGTTGTGGGGGAGACGCGTACGCTTCATTCCGCAGTCCTCGGCGAGGACCGCCTCCTGAACATCCGGCTGCCCCTGGGCTACTCACCCGACAGCGCCGCGCGCTATCCGGTGGTCTATCTGCTCGATGGCGGGCTCGATGAGGATTTCGTCCATCTGGCCGGACTGGTCGATTTCGCCAGCATGCCGTGGATCAACTGGCTCCCTCAGACCATCGTCGTCGGCATCGCCAACACCGATCGCAAGCGCGACTTCACGCACCCCACCACGATCATCAAGGACAAGGAGCAGTTCCCCGCCACGGGCGGCTCGGCGAACTTCATCCGATTCCTGGGCGATGAACTGGTCCCATTCATCGACTCGGCCTATCGCACCAACAGTGAGCGCACGCTCATTGGCCAGTCGCTGGGTGGGCTGCTCGCTGTGGAAGTGCTGATGGCGCGACCGGAGCTCTTCTCGCGTTACGTGCTGGTGAGCGCAAGCCTCTGGTGGGACAACGGGTCGGTGCTGACACGTGATGCTGCATTCATGAAGCGACCGGCCACCGCGCCCAAGCAGGTGTGGATCGGCGTAGGGAAGGAGGGGAAGTTGATGGTGAAAGGAGCGAAGCGTCTCGTTGCGCTGCTCCGGAAGAGTCCTGCGATCAAGGTGCAGCTCGAGGTCATGCCACGCCATGACCACGGCAACATCCTGCATCAAGCCGTGCTCGATGCGGCGCGCTGGATGAAGGAAGGCGAGTGAGCGCTCGCCTGTTACAGCACCCCCATCGGCACGCGCTCGCCGCGACGGCCATCGCACTTGCGCACCGAATGGCTGCTGGCGCAGGAGCACGTCAGGCAGAGCAGGATCAGGAAGAGCAGGGCTTTCATGCTGAATCAACGCATGCCGATCGCCTTTGCTTGCGTAGTGAGTGCGAAATGGCCGAATCACGCCAACCACTTCGAGGCTGGTTCCGACAGGAACTCCTCGATGCTGATGCCACCTTCGCCCACCAGCAGCATGCGCGCAGGCTTGTGCGCATCGTGGAAGGCGTTCATGCCGGGCAGGGCCGTGCGTTGCTTGCCGTTCTTCACATCCAAGGCACCTCGTGGCGAAGCCTGAAGTACTCCATGCGTGAGTGAGATTACTCGGCATGTTGAGCAAACCTGGACCTGCTCCGACCCACCGTTCCCTCCCGGCACCTTCGCTCACGTGCGCTGCAGCTCGGCGGAGGCGGACTCCACCTCCGCGATCGCCTTGATCGTCCT
>CAZFBP010000075.1:281-11673 GCA_964517255.1 uncultured Chryseobacterium sp. | reverse complement strand
GCCGCATGCGGGCGGTTCGGCGGCTGGCACGCGCGCAGCAGCAGGCGCTCACAGCTTCGCGATCCCGAGGCGCGTGGCGGCCATCACCAGGGCCGTCTTGCTCGGCACCCCGAAGGCCTCGCGCAGGTCGGCCACGTGCCGCTCCACCGTGCGCGGACTGATGTTCATGTCGCGCCCGATGCGCGCATAGGTGGGGTCGTCGGCCTGGCAGATCTGGGCCAGCACCTTCTTCTGCATGGTGGTGAGCTGCGCGCGCATCCGCTCGCAGCGGCGCTCATCGGGCGTCAGGCCATCGGCGTTCTCCAGCAGCAGCTGCTGGCTCAGCGCCGTGTGGTAGATGCCGCCGCCGAGCGCGGTGCTCAGCGCGGTGCGCCATTCAGCCGCCGGTCCGCCCCGCACCAGCAGCCCGTGCGCATGGCTGCGGTAACAGCGCACCACCGTGGTGGCGTCCATCGCCTCGCCATAGGCCAGCACGCGCACCTGCGGCCGGTGGGCGCGCATCCAGTCCAGTACCGCATAGCCATCCATCACCGGCATGCACAGGTGCACGATGGCCAGCGCGGGCACGGCGCCGCCCGCGATCGCATCGGTGAGCTCGCGGCCGTTGGCGGCCTGGATGATCACCCGGTACGCGCCCTCGCGCTCCAGCTCCTGGCGCAATCCATCGCGCGCCATCCAATCGTCGTTCGCAACGGCGATCGGAACGGGCTTCGATTCTCCGGCATCGCGCATGGCCTGGTGGACGTGGCCGGCGAGCTAACGAAAGGCCACGCCTTTTCATAGCGCCGAGGGGGGTCATTAATGACCCCCCTCCGGATTTGGAGATGAGGGAGCGTGCATTTTGCTTTGACAAGCATTGCGCCCATATCAAGGCACTGAGAGCAATGCGACATTCAGCCATGGATGTTTCCACGGCTTGGGCAGCATGGCGAGCTGTACCGCAGTCTCATTGCCCGACGCAAAGCCGAGATTCAGCGAATCGAGAGCACAAGCGAACCCATCTGAACCACCGACGACATGAAAACAGTTGACTACGACCCCAGGCGGTTCGAACGGCTGACCGCGGAGATCACATTGAAGGGCGTGATGAATATGGGCGGAGCGGCCTACTACTACGACCGCGATGGTGTTCGGCTGTTATGGGGCCCTGTGAACTTCTACAACTCGGATCCCCAGATGGAGCAGGGCTTGTTCAGCTGTCTGCTTCAATCGGAGCCCGTGGAGACCGATGACGATCAGCACCAGCGGTATCTCTACGTGACCGTGCGCCTGGAGAACCTCTTTGCAACCGGTTGGCCCGGATTCGTGCAAGTGCGAATCCTTGGCTGGACGGGAACGCAGCAGACCGAGTTGAAGAAGGACGTTCTCTTCGACCGGACTCTGGATGGTAGAAGTGATGCAACGGTCGGTGAAGTCTATCGCCTTAACGCAGTGTCATGAAGAAGCACATCCTGTTCTCCGGGCTGCTGGCATGCGTTGCGACCCAAGGCGCATTCGCTCAGGACCTTCTCCCGAGCGATAGCTTGAAGACGTTGATGAAGCTGGATTTCCAGGTGCCCGACAATCCGGCCTTCAAGGCGTTGGGCATCGATCCAAGCGATGTTCTCCGTCCCGGGGAGGTCAAGGAGTTCGCCTTGACGGTCGCACCCTTCTTCGGCCTTGAGGGCGCTTCTCTGCCGAAGAACTTCGCCATGGAGTTCTCACCCGGCCGCATCGCCTCGAGGAATTGGAGCCTTCATCAGTATCGCAACTCCTGTTGGAAGAGGTTCTGGGCGAACACTGCATTCAGTGCCGCCACGCGCTTCGATGAGGACCAGGCCGTGGAGCGCCCGTTCGGAGTAGGGCTCGGTTTGCGCACCAGTTTGTTGGCACGGAAAGGGGACCCCGTGCGGGATACGGCGATCATCAATGAGTTCAAGAAGAGCACGCAGTACTACAATCGCGCGGTGGTGGTGTATGTGAACGAGGTCATGCATAGCACCGACCCCATGCCAGTGAGGCAGCAGAAGATCCAAACCCCCAAAAGTGACGAGGAGGAGGAGCTTCGAGCAGCCTATCTGAAATGGCTGGATTCACCTGCTGGCCAGACGCGCCTGGGCGATACAGCCCGGTACTCCTTCGCGGGCCGAGTCGAGAATTTCAAGCGTGAGTATTGGAATGCGGGCCGTTTTGACATTGGTCTGGCTTGGAGCGGGCAAGCCATCGATACCACGCTCGCGGGCCTGGGCACCAGCAACGCGCATGTCTGGCTCGCACGTTCATTCAGGCTCGGTCGGGGTGGACAACTCTTGCTTGGCGGGACCTACATGTATGCCCTTGACCCGGATAGTGCCATGCTGGAGAACCAGTTCGCCGTGAATCTGCGAGGCTATTATGGCCGGGAAGGTATCCGCGGCTTCGTGGAGGCACAGTACAGGGTAGCTCAAGTGAAGGATGTTGAGAATGGCCAGGAGGGGACCTTGCTCGTGAATCTCGGAGTTGAGGCCAGGTTGAACGGTCGCCTTTGGATACTCGCCTCGACTGGCTTGGAGAACTATCTCGATGCGGAACCGGATGTGTACAGCGCGTTGCGGTCCAATCTGGATCTCCGTTACTATTTGAGATAGGCGTTGCCTTGGCCGAAATTGAGATCATCGAACACGAGTCACGACCACCGACCCCCATGCCCACCACCTCCCACTACCTCATCACCAACCGCCAGGTGCGCGCCGGCAGCGGCGGCAAGGGCTACCTGCGCGTGAACGAAACCGAATACCTGCGCGCCGATGGCGAAGAAGAGGCCATGGACAACCTGCGCTACGGCCAGGTGAGCTTCGATGCGAAGCGCGCGAAGAAGCTCGCCGACTTCAACGTGCGGCTCTTCCCCGACCTCACCGATGACCAGATGGAGCGCATGGCGCTCGAGGAGCCCCTGCCCCCGGGCATCGTGGCCCCCAGCGTGCAGGTGTTCGAATCGTTGCGCGCGCAGGGCATGGCCGCGCGCAAGAACACCGCGCACATCCTCGTGTACGTGCATGGCTTCAACAGCGACCTAGAGGGCGCCCTCACCACCCTGGCCGACCTGCACCGGCGCTACGTGGAGCCCGCCGAGAGCCCCATCGGGCAGATCGTGCTCTTCACCTGGCCCTCGCGCGGCAGCCTCACGCGCTACCGCGACGATGCGCGCGATGCCGTGAAGAGCGGCTACGCCATGGCCCGCGCCTTCCGCTCCCTATCGGCCTTCTTCAAGCAGCTCATCCTCGATGCCCGGCGCAAGGGCGCCGATCCCGCCGCCGCCTTCTGCAACCAGAAGATCCACCTGCTCTGCCACAGCATGGGCAACCGCGTGTTCGAGGGCATGATGACCGAGTTGCGCACCAATGGCATCAAGCCCAACAGCGTCTTCGGCGAGATCCTGCTGATGGCCGCCGACGTGGACGACGATTGCATGGAGCGCGAGAAGGCCATGAGCGATGCCATCCTATTGGCCGAGCGCCTGCACGTCTATTACCACAACGGCGACCAGGCCCTGGGCGTGAGCGAGAAGACCAAGAACGCTTACAACCGCCTGGGCCGCTGGGGCGCCCGCCGCACCAACCCCCTGCCCGATTCGGTGTACCAGGCCGACGTCACGGCCATCAAGGACGAGGAGGGCATCCGCGACAAGGCCGCGCACCACTGGTACTACCTCAACAGCCCCAACGTGGTGAAGGATGTGATGAGCGTGCTGAAGGGCGAGGTGACGAAATACAAGTACTGAAGGCTGACCCCACCATCCATTCTGGAACCCGAACCCGAACCCGAACCCGAACCCGAACCCCAAACCCACGCCCATGAAACACTACGCTCAATTCGTCATGCTCGCAGCCGCCATGTGCTGCTATGCTGGTAGCTGCGGCTGCGACGAGAATGACGAAGGCAAGGCCTGCGGCACCCCGACCGCTCAACAGATGTGCCAATCGCGCTGCGACGAAGAGAACAAGACCGGCGTGCTCTCCACGAACGAGGATTGCGAATGCGTGTGCACCTGCATCGCCAACCCCAATCCAGGAGATCCGCCACAGGATCTGCCCATCGATCCGTGAAGGATAGCAGCCAACAACGCGAGGCCCTTCACTAGCCAACCCCTAAGCATGGAAACCACCGTCACCACCATCTACCTCTTCAAGGGCCTGGTCATCCTGGTCGGCCTCGCCTTCGTGTACATGGGCTACAAGCTCTTCATCAAGGGCATCACCGCACCGGCCGGTTCCTTCACCGGCGAGGTGGGCGACAAGAAGCTCAAGCTCGTCCGCTTCGCGCCGGGCATCTTCTTCGCGCTGGTGGGCACCGTGGTGGTGGTGGTGGGCAGCACGCGGCAGTTCAGCATCAGCATGCCCGATGGAACGCCGACGGACAGCAAGGGAGCCATGAGCCGCACGGCGGATGACACCGGCATGCTCGAATTGGAGAGCGCTGGAAACCCGCCAACGGAGGAGACCGATGCAGCCCCAACGGAACCCAGCATTGGGACTGGAACGCAGTCCGACCATGGAGACCAATCGAGTGGCGGCCATCGCGACGGGCGCGGCCACGCGGCCTCGGGCCTGATCACCATCTGCGATACGTGCGATGTGCGCTGATGGCGGCACAACACTCCCAAGCAACGGCATGAGAATAGGCATTCATCTGATCGGGCTGGACGGCGAGAAGTCCACGGGCAATGTGCGCCTCTATGCCCAGCGCTTCCTCAACGAGCTGGAGCAGAACACCACGGCCAGGCGACAGTTCCGTCTGGCGTACGACCGCTTCCGGTACGGCAACGCCACCGATCAGGAGTGCGAAGCCATCACGGTGATCGAGATGAAGGGGGAGAGCGAAGAGCCGGTGTACCGCTTCTACGGGTTCGATTACGAGCTCCTGCTCACGGAGCGCTATCGCGATAGCGGCCTGCTGAAGCGCGCATGGATGCTCTTCGGCGCCGTGTTCATGAAAGGCGCCACCGTGATCATGAAGCTCTTCTCGCGCAAGGCCAGCCTCTCCGCGCGCGCGCGCTTGCAATCGTTGTACGCCTTGGTGCTGTTGCTCATCATCAGCCTCTCGGGCATCCTCCTCATCCCGGCCGGGATCACCCTGGTGGGCACCATGCTCACGCAACAGCAGACCATCGCCCTGCCCTTCGACCTCACTGGACCGCAGGGGGGCGATGGTGGATTTAAGCCGCTGGTGGCGCACGTGGAAGGAGACACCACCCTGTTCAGGGCGGCGAGCGACTCCACCGGAACCGGCGCGCTCGAGTTCTTCACCCGGGCCACCAAGGAATCGGCTTATTGGACCTGGCTTGCGGGCATCATCGGCCTCGGCAGCTCCATCGTGCTCTCCTTGCTGCCCGGTGGCAAGGCTCTGCTAGCCACCCTGGCCACCCAGTTCACCTGCGCCCATTACTATTTCAGCAACGGCGACCGCAGGCAGCGAATCCTGGGGCAGCTCGATAAATTGATCGAGCGCGTGTGCGAGGAAGAGACCGACCCCCGCATCCACTTCCATTGCTACAGTTTCGGGTCGCTCCTCACCCTCGACCTGCTTTACCCCGTGAGCGGCGAGCCCGGCAAGCATGTGCTGGAGCGCGTCGAAGCCCTATGCACCATCGGCTGCCCCTACGACATCGTGCGCATGTACTACCCCGACTACACCCGCGGCCGCAGTTCCAAGCTCACGGGGCTGAAGCACTGGCTCAATATCTATTCCTCGGCCGATATCCTCGGCTCCAACTTCCGCTTGGACTCCAACACCGACCAGCCCAATTACCACGTGGCCGGCAACGCGCTGCAGGCCGACAACATGCCCTATGAGCCGCAGGGCGTGCAGGGCAACCAAGGCCTGCTCTCCTTCCTGACGCTCTACGCCATGAAAGCCCATGAGAAATACTGGGATGACAACCCCGATGGCCAGAGCTGCGTGCGCGATGTGGTGAAGTACTTGCTGGCCAATGAACTCCTGCTTGGAGCACCGAAGGATGAGGCGCCTATTTGAGCCGAGCGCGTTGTGGGCCCGGCAGCCCAGGCCAGAGAACCCGGACAACGAGAAGCCTTGGGTATTTTAGCCCCCCATGACCACCCCCGCCGAAACCGCCTTCCTCCGCGAGCTCGACAAAAAGCTCTGGACCGCGGCCGACCGCCTGCGCTCCAGCCTCGATGCCGCCGTGTACAAGCACGCCGTGCTCGGCCTCATCTTCCTCAAGTATGTCAGCGACAGCTTCGAGATGCGGCAGCAGGAAGTGCTGGCCCAACTGAAGGACAAGAAGAGCGACTACTTCCTCGATCCGGCTGAGTACGGTAAGGGCGGGAAACTTCCCGCCCCTGAGTACGAAGCCGCGCTCACCGCCGAACTCGAAGAGCGCGATTACTACACCGCCAAGAACGTGTTCTGGGTGCCCGCCCTCGCGCGGTGGAAGACCATCCAGGACAGCGCCAAGCTGCCTGCCGGAACGGAGATCACCATCGCATCCGGTAAGGGCGGGAAATTTCCCGCCCCGACGTACAAGATCACCTCGCTTGGCAAGCTCATCGACGATGCGCTGGATGCCGTGGAGAAGGAGAACCCGAAGCTGAAGAACGTCCTCAACAAGACCTACACCCAGCTGCAGATCGAGCAGAGCAACCTCAGCTCCCTCATCGACCTCATCGCCACCATCCCGTTCAATCATGGCTCCTTGCACGCCAAGGACATCCTCGGGCATGTGTACGAATACTTTCTGGGTCAATTCGCGCTGGCCGAGGGCAAGAAGGGCGGGCAGTACTACACGCCCAAGAGCATCGTCAGCCTCATCGTGCGCATGCTGGAACCCTACAAGGGCCGCATCTACGATCCCGCCATGGGCAGCGGTGGCTTCTTCGTGCAGAGCGCGGAGTTCGTGGACGCGGCAGCGGACACGAACCCGCGCGGTAGGGGCGACGGATCCGTCGCCCGCACGAAAGAAGACGCCGGCAAATTCCCCATCAGCGTGTACGGGCAGGAGAGCAATCCCACCACCTGGAGATTGGCGGCCATGAACATGGCCATCCGCGGCATCGACTTCAACTTCGGCAAGGAGCCCGCCAACAGCTTCACCAACGACCAGCACCCCGACCTGCGCGCCGATTTCGTGATGGCCAATCCGCCCTTCAACATCAAGGAGTGGTGGGATGCGAAACTGGAGGGCGACCCGCGCTGGCAGTACGGCACACCGCCACAGGGCAACGCCAACTTCGCGTGGCTGCAGCACATGCTGCACCACCTGGCGCCCAAGGGCAGCTTGGCCCTGCTGCTCAGCAACGGCAGCATGAGCAGCAATAGCGGCGGCGAAGGCGAGATCCGCAAGGCCCTGCTGCAAGCCGACCTCGTGGAATGCATGGTGGCGCTACCGGGGCAGCTCTTCACCAATACCCAGATCCCCGCGTGCATCTGGTTCCTGACGAAGAACAAGAGAGCGAGCAGCGGCACCCTGAGCGGAGTCGAGAAGTACCGCGAACGCAAGGGCGAAGTCCTCTTCATCGACGCCCGCAACCTGGGCTATATGAAGGACCGCGTGCTGCGCGACTTCACCGCCGAGGACATCGCCCGCATCACCGGCGCCTTCCACAACTGGAAGAGAGACGGTGTCACTTCGAGCGGAGTCGAGAAGTACACCGATGAACCGGGCTTCTGCTTCAGTGCCACCTTGGAACAGATCGCCAAGCACGATCATGTGCTGACGCCGGGGCGGTATGTCGGGGCAGGTGAGGCTGACGAAGACGAGGTGCCGTTCGCAGAAACGATGGAACGGCTGAGCAGAGAGTTGCTGAGCCAACAGCGAGAAGGACGTGAGCTTGACTTGTCGATCATGGAGAACCTCAAGTCACTGGGATATGGTGCTTGAATGGCCCGTTCATTCGATCATGGAGTGTATCTCCAGTGAGAAGTACGCGACACAGATCGGGCCGTTCGGCAGTGCTTTGAAAGTCGAAGACTATCGCCCGACAGGAGTGCCCCTCTTGCGTGGTGTGAACGTGAATCGTGGGCGCTTCCACGATGACGACTTCGTGTTCATCGATCCCGAAGTTGCGACTGCTCTGCACAAGTACAAGGCCGGGCCAGGCGACGTGATACTGGTACACCGAGGGACCCTTGGGAAGATCGGGCTCATTCCACGTAATCCTCGCTTTCCTAGCTACATCATGGGAAACAGCATGCTTCGCATTCGATGCGATGCGGAGAAGTTGCTTCCTGAGTTCCTCTACTACTGGCTCACTTCGACCGAAGGCCAGCATTTCATTTTCAGTCGGGCTGTGCAAGTCGGGGTTCCCGCATTGCCCACGCCATTGAGAACGCTTCGGGAACTCTCTCTACCCATTCCTTCATTGGAAGAGCAAACACAGATCGTTGAAACGCTCGGCACGCTGGACGACAAGATCGAGCTGAACCGCCGGATGAACGCCACAGTGGAGGCCATGGCGCAGGCGGTGTTCAAGGAGTGGTTCGTGGATGGGGCGAAGGAGGACTGGAGGCCGACCACTCTCGGCGAGCACTTGGAAGTGGTCAAGGGCCTTAGCTACAAAGGCAGCGGTCTTGCCGATGCGGGTATACCGATGCACAACCTCAACTCGATCTATGAGTTCGGGCGGTACAAGTACGAAGGCATCAAGTGGTACACTGGTGAGTTCCGCGAACGGCACAACTGCAAGGCCGGTGACGTCATCGTTGCGAACACAGAACAAGGCTTCGACCACTTGCTGATCGGCAGTGCGGCCCTAGTACCCAAGCGCTTCGGTGATGAGGGGATCTTCTCGCACCATATCTACCGCGTGCGCCCTTTGCCGACCTCATACCTCACAAACCACTTCATCTACCTGCTGCTTTCACATCCGTTCATGCGTGAGCAAGTCCAAGGCTACACGAACGGCACCACGGTGAACAGCTTGGCGAAGGAGGGTTTGGAAAGGCCCACATTCAAGCTGCCCCCGAAAGCGCTTGTGGAGAAGTTCGACGCGATCGTTGCGCCGCTCTTTGTCAGACAGGAGGCCAACTACGAAGAGACCCAGACACTCACCGCATTGCGGGATACGCTGCTGCCGAAACTGATGCGGGGGGAGGTGAGGGTGAAACAAACTGTGGTGTCATGAACAGTGCAACTGGTCTGAAACTTCAGCTCTATGTGCTGTCGCTTTTCATCCTCTTCGCGCTGCTGTTCGTGAACAACGTTCAGGTGCCCACGTGCTATGGACCGGACTGCCTCTTCTTGGGATGGTCGAAGCTGTTCAAGGAGAACATCATTCCCGCCTTCTGCGTGGTCGGGATGATCGCGGGCGCATTGATCTATCGGAACTTCAAATACAGGGTGGTCAAGGCCGCGAAGAAGAACCCACAGCAGATACAGAAGATCGAGAACTTGAATTTCGAGACGCTGTCGTTCCTGATCACCTACGTGGTTCCGCTTGTATGCTTCGACCTCGACTTCCACCTCTATGAGAAGCGGAATGGTCTGATGCTCGTGCTGGTCATGCTCTTGATGGGCTGGATCTACGTCACGGCGAACATGTTCTACACGAACCCAACCCTTGCCGTCCTTCGGTTCCGCATCTATAAGGTGGACCTGCCCGGTGAGGAAGGCATCGTAGTGATCACACGTGAAAAGCTCGTTAAAGGCGATTCGATCAAGTATCGGCTCATTGACGAGAACATCTACTACGCGAAACGGATATGACCAAGGAAGAGCTTATAGCACAGTTGCAGAGCATTGCAAACCTCGGGACCAACGCCGGGGTGGAGATGTACTTTCTGGTCGAAGAGAACGGCGAACAGCTCATACGTGAGGTCGATATCGACGATGCCGCTGGCGAAGAGATCCGGAAGGTGCTGTTGGGCCAGGTCAAGAGCAAGTTCTTGGAGAACCCGGAATTGCGTGTGGCCCTGCTGAGCGACGCTGATGACCGCAAGAATACCGTTTACCAATATGACCATGCCGATTTGCCTTGGGACCTTCAGGCGCTGAAGACGATCAAGGCTAATCGACGCCAACCGGAGTTCTCCTTCGCAGACCACCAGATGAAGGATGTGTTGGCGATGATCTTCGTTCTTGGAGCGAATGGCAATGAGGTCGTCATTTACAAGAAGCGTTATGCGGTCAGTGTGATCCAGCGCGGCTCCTCATTTCTGGGCTTCTTCGAGGACGACAAGCGGTTCGTGCCCTTTGACAAGGACATCATTCGAGTGAACGACAAGTTCGAGTTCATTCTGGTAGGCAACGAGGTGATCGTATGCAGTGTGGCCACGCTTGAGAACTTCTACGGGTTCACTGACATTGTCACCAAGGAAGCCACTAGCCGCATCAGCCTGATACGAGCCGCCAACCTCATAGAGGGCATTGAAGACCTCGAGAAACTCGTTGCGGAACGGCTTCCCGCAGCAAAGAAGTTGGTGAAGGCCAAGAAGGCTGCCATCATTTTGAAGAAGCCTGCCAAGAAGATCTTCTCCTTTGCCCAGAGGAACCCGCGCCTGAAGGGCAAGTTCAAGTTGAGCGAGGATGGAACGCGCTTAGTGCTCAGCACTATCGAGGCGCGGCAACTGTTCCTAAAACTCTTGGACGACGATTTCCTGCGCTCACAGTTGACCGGTCTTGCCTACGAGACGAACAACAAGGACGAGCAGAAGGAGGAAGCAGCGGAAGCCACCGCGTAATGAACTACCATGCGCTACACGCTTTCTCCGCAATACGACGCGCTCTACCAGCAGCACCTGCTCTCCTTCCAGCAGCGCCTACACGATACCTACGGCCAGCAGCACTTATACACGGACTTCTATCCCAGCATCGGCGTGCCAAAAGACAAGCCCGTGGATCTGCTGGTGTACGGCCAAGCCGTAGGCGGCTGGCTCCCCGAATTGGACTACCGCCTACCCATACCCGCGGGCCGTGTAAATGAGAGCCGCGACTATTCCAACGATCCCGCGAACATCCGCACCCCCTTGGACTGGGTGAATCTCATGTGGAGCAAGTATGTGGCCGATGAACATGCCGACCGGCGTAATGCGCATGTGGATCGCTATGGTGACTACACCCCCAGCCGCTCTTTCTTCTGGCAGGTGATCACCTACTTCATGCAACAGAAGTTCGCCCTTGCACCCAATGACTGGAGCTGGGCTGAGCGCGTTGTGTGGAGCAATCTGTACAAGATCGCGCCGCAGAAAGGCAGGTGGCACCCGAACCCCAGCGACGAAGACTGCGTGTTGCAGCGCCCGGAGTGCGTGCGGCTGGTGGAACTGGAACTTCAGGAGTTGAAACCCACCTATTGCCTGGTACTCACCAACGATGAGTGGTGGGCGCACTTTCGCACTGGCTTACGCACCACCGAAGTGGCGCGTCCTGCAGATGGTCCCGTGCAAAGTGTGGAGCAGTTCGGGTCCACGCGCATTGTGGTTA